>NZ_CAWMEB010000447.1:0-22655 GCF_963866145.1 Xenorhabdus sp. NBAII XenSa04 | reverse complement strand
GTTGCTTAAATGCAACCCAAGTCGATGTTTGTTGGATGAAATCACAGATTTTACACAGTCTGGGTAAAAAGGCGATTTTTTAGTCAGTGCTGGCAGTGCCAGCAGCGGGCGTTTTTTAATCAATAACATCACGGTGATATTTTGCCAGCGTCAGCTTTTGACGGATGTCTTTCACTATGTTGCGGACATGGGCTTGTGAGGAAGGTGAAGCGGAACACTCAACATGTTGGGTGAATTCAACTGGCTTCTTCGCAGCGGCAGGCGCGGTAACAACGGTTTCAGGTTGTCCATATAATTTTCCCTCCCGTGCCCGTTTCATCATCGCCAGCAGCCAGCCGACCGGATTGCCGATTTTCCCTGCCTGTAACGCCTTATCCAGACAATTCAGCACGGTCTGTGCCTGTTCAGCAGGCAACGCCTGCAGCTGGCTGTTCAGCATCGTCACCGCTTCCGGCTCCAGTTGTCGGCAAAGTCCTTCTGGCAGAAAAATAGCAGACTGCGGGTCTGCTACGTATGTTTTTTTATTCACACGCTGTGTGAAAGAACGTACATAACGGTTCGGTTTAACGGGATCACTATAACGCGTTGATTTAAGACTGAGTTCGGATACCGAATTCAGCACAGTGTGTTCCTTTTGCTGACTCAGTTCGGTTTCCGAACCCGGCTTTATATGACTGAGTTCGGTTAGCTGTTTTCCTTGTTGAAAGTTCTGGCGCATCACCCTTTGCTGCGGGGTCTGCACGGCATTCAGCCGTTCTTCCAGCAAACGGATATGGCTGTGACGATGGCGCATCAGCGGATCGTCTTTGATATCGGTCAGGACATCCCAGGCAGTCTGACTGATGGTGCGGTTTTTACTGCGACAGGCTTCCGCCACCGTATCCAGCCAGTGGGGATCGAGAATTTCAGCATCACGGCAGGTCAGCGGCTCATCGTGCTGCGCATAGATATTGCCCCGCACCCGTCCGTGTTCATCCCGGATACGCTTGCACAAACTCAGCCAGCCGGTGATTCGCAGCATCAGTAATACCCGGCTGACCGTTTCACGGGAGGCTTTACCTTTATAAGGCGAGGCCAGCAGTACCTGCAATTCGTCATAACTGGGGAAAACCGCCCCTTCATTTTGCTGCGCGTACAGGCGGATCATCATCCAGCCCGTTTTATCCAGCGGCGACAAACGATCATCCAGCAACAGACGGCGGGGATAGGCATCATGAATGTTGCCCATAAACAGCAGACCACTGCGCAGTTGTGAAACGTCATCGTCTGCGCGTTGTGCCAGACGCACTTTCATTTTGGCAACAGTGTGTGCAATTATGCTGTCTGCGGACAGGTTTATCATGATCCCTCTTCTCCGGCGTTAACCTGTAAAAATAATGTCAGGGCTGCACCCTGTAGCAAAGACAAGGTGCAGAATGACACGACTTCAATATTTACGATTTACGAATTTCATTGTTGTAGCGTTCATGGTGCATCAGTTCCCACGACTGCCCGTTATCGCGGCTTAACAGCCGCCAGAACAGCCCCACATTGATTTTCAGATACCCGGTGCCTTTTTCTTTCAGCCGGCTGTAATTGCGTTCGCCCCGCTGGTAGCACCTCACCTGATGTTGTGCCTTGCGGCGAAATGACAGCGGTGCCGTCAAGGGGACATGCAGGCCGGGCATCATTTCCGTTAATTTTCCTGACATCGTTTCCTTCATTCCCTGTTTTATGCCTGTTTTTTTACCGGCATCGCTTTACCACTCTGCTGCCAGTCCTTCACCGCACGCCAGACGGACGTCAGCGAGACCGCATGGTGTTCAGCCATCTCCATCATGAGATCCAGCCCTTCGGCACTGTCCGCATCGGCAATCGTTGCCGCCTGCCAGCGCTGCCACAGGTCACGATTTTCATCTTCCGTCAGTGGCGAGCCACGCCCCGGCCGGACTGCCATGCCAGCAATGCGTCGCCGGGCGGCGATTTCCAGACTGGACAGGCCAAAAAAATAGTGCATCAGTTCAATAGAGCCGCCTAATTCCAGTGCCCGGTCAATCCGTTTCATCCGCTGCTGCTCGATACGCGCCTGATGTAAGATGCGCACCAGATTGGCGTGATGAATATGAACGCTCAGCACCGACACCGGGCTGTTGCCTAAGTAATGCAAATCTTCAATCGTCAGGCGCTGCAACATCAGCATCTCTGAGGGTGCCAGACCCAATGCCTCACAACGGCGGATATAGCCGTTCTTCAAATCCATCACCAGCTGCATCAGCAGGCTGTTGGTGGCTTGCGATAAATGATTCATACACTTCCTCCACTATCAGGCCAGTCAAAACGCAATGAATGAACAACACACTGAAAAGCAGGCACCCCGCACCGACATCGCTATATCGTCAACGTCCCCGGTACAATTTCACGCTGAAGCTCACGCAAACGACGGATAACCCGGATAAGCCGCAGAAACTTCACGGACTGGGTATCATCCAGCAGAGGCGATTCTTCCCGCCTGGCGGTGCCAAGCAGAACAGCCGTCAGTGTCAGTTCACTGCTGTCAGCCGTGGTTTCTCCGGTCAGGGCGTGCAATAAACGCGAAAAAGGATGGGCATTTTGCGGATTCACCAGACTAAACCCCGCCGAACTCGCCTCCGATTCCGACAACAAATCGCTGTCACAGCCCATCACTTCCGCCAGTTCAAACGCCAGCCGGAATGCCATGTTTTGCAGGTGTTCAATATCATCCTGCATCGGGGAAATTTCCCAGACCGAACTGACCGGCTCCAGCCCAGTTTGAGAAAAATGCAGACATTCCATCTCAGGGATAGGCAGAACAGATTCAGGCTGGTTATCGGGCTGATAAGGCGGAATAACCGGATTTTTTCGGGGAGACGTGGCAGGCGTTTGTGCTTTATCGACCGGAGCGTGTTCTGGTTCAGGTGCCTGCACCTCATCAGTGGCAGGTTGAGAAATTATTCGTTGATTCGATTCCCTGTTTTGCACTCGAACCTGCGCCGTGTTATCCGTCTCAGATTTTTCCGGCACCGACATACTCTCAAACGCCGTAGCCTGCTTGCCAAAGAGCTGCCGGCGGTTACTTTCCTTCGGATCTAATTCCAGTACCCAGCGGTCATAATTGAGCAGCGGGTGTGGCAGTGCCTGCAATAAATCGCCAATCAGCTCATCCCGGAACATCTCCGGTGACCAGGATTCAGGGGAATCAAACTTGCGGCAGCAGTTACCAAAGACTTCATCAAAGGTGACGGTCGGTTCCGGGTTTATACTGGTCACATGCTGTTGCCAGACCGCCTCGGCATCCAGCCGCAAGGCCAGTAAAGGCCTTACCTGTGACGAACCCAGCCCGGATTCCAGCAGATTAGGTATCCACGGGTACAGGTATTTCACAGTATGCTCCATCCGGCTGATGTGACCATCGCTGACAGGGAAACCCGCCTGACGCAACAGCGCTGACAATTCCCGCAGGGAGATTTTTTTCTGTTGCTGCGCTTCATAAATTGCCCTTGCCTTGCGGATACCCTGCGCTTTTTCAATAAAGCTGAGTTCACCCCGCAGCTCGTTTTCCGCCAGATGCCCGATCACACACTGTAATCGCCCCGGCCACGGTTTAAACAGGCAGTGAATGCGGTAAAAACGTTCATCGCCAGTCTCCTGCCACAGCTCGGACAGAATCTGGTAACGCGTATTCCCGCCATCACTGAAGATGTAGGCCTCGTCACCGTCCGGATCGCGGGTGACTTTCGGCACTGTATCCAGTCCACGAACTTTGATTGACGCCTTGATATCGTCATAGCGCGGGTTGCGACTGGTGCGGGGGTTATCCGGATTGGGGCGTAGCTGATCTAATGTCAATACCATTGGCATTTCCGCCATCGGCGGGCTGTCATTGCGAGTAGCCCCGGCCTGTCGTCCCTGCTGTAACAAAGCATGGCCTAAATTCAACGTATTGCGTCCCATCCTTTACCTCCCGCCGCTGTCGATGTCAGAAAAACGCGTATACCGGCCGTCAAACCGCACACGTACCGTGCCTGTCGGTCCCTGACGCTGCTTACCGATAATGATCTCTGCAATCCCAGCGTCCGGTGTTTCCGGGTGGTAGACTTCATCGCGGTAAAGATGAAGAATGAGATCGGCATCCTGCTCCAGCGAACCGGAATCCCGCAGGTCGCCGTTGTTCGGACGTTTATCGGCGCGGCCTTCCACCTGCCGGTTCAGCTGGGACAGCGCCAGTATTGGACAACCCAGTTCTTTGCCCAACGCTTTCAGACTGCGGGAGATATCGGCAATTTCCTGAGTGCGATTTTCCTGCCCGGGGGCACACATCAACTGGAGGTAATCCACCATAATCAAAGCAGGTTTGCCGTATTGGCGGGTATAACGGCGGGCCCGGGCGCGCAACAGCGCGGGGGTCTGGTGACTGCAATCATCGATAATCAATCGTTGATCCCATTGAGCAAACTGATCCAGACTCTGGCTGATGCGTCCCCACTGTTCGTCGTCCAGCAGGCCACTGCGCAGCGCGGTTAATACCACGCCACCTTCCATGGCAGACAGACGCATCATCAGTTGTGAAGCCGGCATTTCCAGGCTGAAAATCTGTACCACCGCATCGTCTTGATGTCGCAACGCACCGAGACAACAGGCCAGCCCCAGTGCCGTTTTCCCCATGGAAGGACGGGCGGCCAGCAGAATAAGGTCGCCCGCCTGTAAGCCACAGGTCATTTCATCCAGCGCCTGAAATCCTGTGGGGGTGCCAGTGATCCCATTGCTGCCCTGTATGCGCTCCAGATGGGAAATCAGGGCATCCGCCCCTTGCAGCAGGGTGACGGCCTGATGTTGCCGGGTTGTGCCTTTTTCCGCCAGATTAAACAGCTGACTTTCTGCCTGCTCAATCAGGGTTTCTGACTGGATATTAGGCTGGAAGACTTCCGCACTGAGGGATTTACCCAGTGCCAGTAACTGACGTAACCGGCTTTTTTCCGCCACAATGCGGGCATATTCTTCAATATTGGCCGCACTGGGCGTGTTTTTGCATACTTCCGCGACATAGGCAAAACCGCCGGCGCTGTCTATTTGTCCCCGCTGTGTCAGCCTGTCGGTCAGGGTTATCAGGTCAAACGGACAGTTTTTTTCGCTCAGTTCAGTAATAGCCTGATAGATTATTCGGTGCGCCGGGAAGAAAAAATCGTCGGCAACCAGCAGCTGAACAATGCTGTCCCAGCGATCATTTTCCAGTACCAGTCCGCCAATCACCCCCACCTCGGCATAAGCGTAGCTGGGTTCCGCTTCACTGATGGCCTGTAAAACCTCATGATCCAGATTCATTTCCTGCCTCCTTGCTGACATTATTCAGTGCCCTCACTAACCGTTGTTGCAGATATGGAGAAGAAACCCAGAACAAGACTTCTTTTGCGGTTAAATACTGCGGCTTGCCATTTTCCCAGCCACACTCCAGCAGGGCCAAATCATCTGGTGTACCGGGCATCAGTGACAGCTCGCGCAATTCGTCTTCATGACGGGGACTGAAATGCTCGACTTTCTCAGGCGACACTTCCCAGATAATGGGTAATAATGTCTGGAATTTCGCCAGTGCCGCTTTACGATCCGGCGCATCGACAAACACAAACCATTCATCCTGTGTATCCGTAAAGGGTAATTCTGCATTGTCATAACAAAAACAGACGGCTCGCCAGATAACATTCATTGCGCGTTCCCCGTCGGTTGGTTGACCAGCACGGCATCAAATTTCGCTTGCCATTCAGGGAACAGTTCACAGGCCAGGTTGTGTATGGTCTGGGCGGCGGCGGGACTTTTGCGGGGAGTTTTATACTCAAGACGATGAACGGGCTGGGCACGAACATGCCCCAGTTTGTAGATATCCAGCAGATCTATTCGGGTGTTCAGCAACTGATAAACACACCTGCCGCCCAGCGCGGACGCATCATACCGTTGCTGTTCGATAATATCGGTCAGTTCATTGAGCGTGTCGCGATCTAAATTAGTGCCTTCAATCCCATTGGCCAGTATCTGGATCAGCGGAAGCTGAATGCCGTAGTTTTCAAATGACTTAAGGCGGGTCAGCATCCGCAGCGTGCCGCGCAGGAACTCCCGCACATCCGGCAAAATCGGTTTAATTATTCCCAGCACATGGTGTGTGGCGGCCAACACCACCAGTTCTGTCATTACCCCGGTTGCGCCTTTGGAGTCGATAATAATGACATCGTATTGCTGAAAAAGTGGATGTTGCAAAATATTGCGCAGACGAAGACGCCCGTCAGGGGCGTGCAGCATCGCCGTCGGCAGGAGTTCATCGGGATCATTGGAGACAATGATATCGAGGTTGTTGATCACTGAGCGGGAAATAAACTGGTCTGGCTGATTCAGATCCACCGTCTGCATCAACAATTCATACAGCCCCGCGGGGGCTTCATATTCCAGGTTAAAAATACTGCTGGATGTGGGTTGCGAATAATCGCCATCAATCAGGAGAGTGCGTAAACCGGCATCGGCCAAGAATCCGGCCAGATTCGCCGCATGGGTGGATTTACCTTCGCCACCTTTGGGGGAAATTATCGGAAGAATTATCATGTTGTACACTCAGTAATTTGAGCATACAAACTAAGTACAAAATCAACTGGTTACATTTTATTAACTTAGCAGGGGATTGAAAATCCCCGTGTCGGTGGTTCGATTCCGCCTCCGGGCACCACTTCAACTTCCAGTGAAGTCCAGCCCAGTCAAACAATTTCTCTCAAATCCAGCAAAATCAACACTCTTATCTATTTCTACGTCTAGTTTCGTCTGTTGCAATCAAGATGCAGCGAAGGGCATAATTCGGGGCACTTACCGTTCGATGACAGGAATGCCCTTAATAATGAAACTAAACGCACGACAAATCGAAACTGCAAAGCCCAAAGAAAAAACCTACAAACTTGCCGATGGTGGTGGCCTCTATTTAGAAGTCACTGCTCGCGGCTCAAAATACTGGCGTATGAAGTATTACCGCCCCACCGATAAGAAAGAAGACCGTCTGGCATTTGGTGTTTATCCCGCCGTATCATTAGCCGATGCCCGCGCTAAACGCGATGAAGCCAAAAAGTTGATGGCACAAGGCATTGATCCCAAAGCTGAGAAAAAAGGCACGGCTTTTCCAGCTAACGCTACACACACCTTTGAACATATCGCACGGGAATGGCACACCAGTAACAAACGCTGGAGCGACCGCCACCGCCAAACCGTGCTGCGCAGCCTTGAACAGTACATTTTCCCGCAGATTGGAAAACTCAACATTACCACGCTAAGAACCAGCCAGCTTTTAGCCCCCATCAAAATGATTGATGATGCAGGTAAACACAATATCGCCCAGCGATTGCAACAACGTGTTACCGCTATCATGCGCTATGCCGTCCAGAATGATATCCTCGAATCCAGTCCTGCCAGTGATATGGCTGGCGCACTTTCTACCGTAAAATCACGCCATCACCCTGCCCTGCCTCATGAAGATTTACCGGATTTCCTGAACCGATTGTCTGTTTATCGCGGGCGCCTGCTGACCAAAATCGCGGTAGAACTGGCACTGCTGACATTTGTCCGTTCCAGTGAACTGAGGTTTGCCCGCTGGCAGGAAATCGACCTTGAAAACGCCGTGTGGAAAATTCCCGCCACAAGGCAACCGATTAAAGGCGTTCGCTTTTCTGAACGCGGCATGAAAATGAAAACCGATCACATTGTCCCGTTGAGTCGTCAGGCTGTCCGACTTATCAACGCGTTACAGGCACTGAGTGGCAACAGCGAAGTCATGTTCCCCAGCGATCATAATTCCGCGAAAGTTATGAGTGAAAACACGGTTAATAAGGCATTACGGGCGATGGGCTACGACACCCAGACCGAAGTCTGCGGACACGGCTTCCGCACAATGGCACGCGGGGCAATGGGGGAATCCGGCCTGTGGAGCGATGACGCCATTGAGCGCCAGCTCAGCCATATCGAACGCAACAACGTTAGGGCGGCGTATATTCACACCTCCAAACATCTGGATGAACGGAGGCTGATGGTGCAGTGGTGGGCGGATTATCTGGATGCGAACCGGGAAAAGTCAATCACACCCTATGATTTCGCCAAACCACTGCGCGACAGAAAAAACCGCTAGTACAATTTGCAACCCATTAATTCTCATCGGGAGAAAAACAATTAACGCTGTTCATTAAGTCTTGCTTTTTGGAATAATCCGCCTGTCATCAAACAACGTCCACGATGAGCGCTCAGGGACTCGGTAACAGGAGAATTAACATGACAATGACAGCATTGAAAGTAAGCCTGATCCGCCTGCCGGAAGTGCAACGCAGAACAGGTTACAGCAAGGCGTGGATCTACAAACTGATTAGCGACGGAGCATTCCCAAAACAGGTCAAAATCGGTCCACGTTCCGTAGCCTTTATTGAATCGGAAATTGATAACTGGATTGCCCAGCGTATTGCTGAATCACGAGCGGCATGACACAGAAAAGCATATGACATAAGAAACGTAACAGAAAACACAACGCCCCGCAGTGCGACCAACACTGCGAGGCGTCTAACCAATAACCATTCGTAAGGTAAAAATGATGGCTGATACACAGCATACCCAAACTCGCCCTGAATTTACAGTTCAAAAAACAACTGGCAACCAAAAACCCCTTGATCTGATCCAGACCGTAAAAACCTCTGCCATGTATTCCTGGGCAAATCTGCTGCCTGCGTGTGGTATTGATATTCCGGCAAAGGGTAAACATGGTGCTTGCCCTATTTGCGGTGGTACTGACCGTTTCCACTTTATTGACGATCATCATCATGGCAACTGGCATTGCCGTCAGTGTGACGCCCCAAACTATGGCGATGGGCTGGATTTAGTGGCAAAAACTAAAGGAATTTCCATCATTGAAGCAGCTAAAGTGGTTGCAGATGCGCTAGCACTACCTTTGCCCGAACCCAAGCCCGCCAAAGAAACCTATTATCCAACACCACCGATTGCCGAAAAAGTGGCGGCACTGATGGCGCAAACTGTTGCCGGGCAATCGCCCTATCTGACTGCAAAGGGTCTGCAACACCTTGATCAGCGGCTACTGTTTGATAATTCGACAGTGCTGGTACTGACAGCACTGGATAAAAAAGTCACCGGTGCGCAGATCATTAAACCCAATGGCGAGAAAAAATTCCTTCCCGGCAGCCAGAAAAAAGGCGCGTTTATTGCCGTATCAGCACTGGAAGCGTTCCCCGACGCGGTGATCATTACCGAAGGTTACGCCACAGCACTCACGGTTAGCCAGCTCTATAAAGGTACTGTTCTGGCAGCATCAGATGCAGGTAATTTGTATTCTGTCGCTAAAGCGATTCGGGAACGTTGGTCAGACACAAAAATTATTATTGCCGCAGATAATGACTGGCATAGCCCCGGCGAACGGGATAAGCACGGCAAATCCAAAGTGAATGTCGGCAAGCTCTCAGCAGAAAAAGCGGCGCTGGCGGTGAATGGTTGGGTTACGTTACCACCGACAGAGCATAAAGCCGATTGGGACGATTATCGCCAGCAATATGGCATTGTGGCAGCAAAGCAGGCATTTTGTGAGGGCTTATTTCAGGTAAGGGAACCGATGAACAGTGACGCAATAGAAATCTGTCGTTATGGCAATGTTGAAAGCATTTACCCTAATCGTAAAACAAAATTACCGTTATCAATCGGCTCAGAAGGCTTTGATGCCCAGCTAGACTACGTGGTTAAAGGTATTATTCCAGCACATTCCTTATGCAGCATTTACGGAGCTAGCGGGTCATATAAAAGTTTTCTGGCAGGCGCATGGGGTTGTCATATTGCCACGGGTAAGCTATGGGCAGGGAAACAGGTTGCTCAGGGTTCTGTGCTGTACGTTGTCGGCGAAGGCGGGATTGGTGTGCCCCGGCGCATCAAAGCATGGGAAATCGTTAATGGTCAGACGGTTAAAAATATGTATCTGATCAATACGCCTGTCTTTCCGGCCTCGCCTGCCGAAGTGCATGAACTGGTGGTCGCAGCCCAGCAGGTTGAATCTGAAACAGGCGAACCGGTACGCCTGATTATTCTGGATACTCTCGCTCGCTGTTTTGGCGGCGCTGATGAAAATGATTCAAAAGATATGGGCGCGTTTGTCCGGGGCTGTGATGAACTGAAAGCTAAAACAGGAGCAAGCATTCTCGTGGTTCACCATTCCGGCAAGGATGAAAGCAAAGGCGCAAGAGGTTCCAGTGCCTTTCGTGCGGCGCTGGATGTTGAATATCGGATCAACCGGGAAGGGAAAAAGGGCAGTGCGCTGGTTATCACCTGCACCAAAATGAAAGATGCCGAAGAACCGGAAACCAAAGCTTATGACATGCGCGTAGTTGAACTTTTTACCGATAAAGACGGTGAGGATATTACCTCACTGGTTCTGGTTGACAAGCCACGTGATCCGGTTGAGGAGGAAGAAATTGAACATATCCCCAATAAAACAGATAACCACACGGCATTATGGCAATGTATCCGGTCGCGCACAGCCCTGAAAGAACCTTGTTCTGTTGCCCTTATACGTGATGATTTAAAATCTATGGGCGTGAATGTGAAGAATTTCAGCCGCTGGTTGACCAAGTTAGAACATGATGGACTCATTACCCGCAGCGGGCAGGAATTCAGCATTGTTAACCAGAATAATGAAGATTAAAAAGTGAGTCATAAAGTGAGGAGCGGTGAGGAGAGGGATTTTACTGCTCACCGTTTTCCTCACTTTTTTCTCATATATACAAGAAAAGTGAGGAGCACAAAACACATTGATTTTTAAGGATAAAAAATTATCGATTGCTCACCTGTTTTCACAGTGAGGAAAATAAAAAGTGAGGAGAAAAATGAGGAGCAGGTGAGGAAATATTTTTTCTGGCAGGTATTTTTCTAGCTCTCCGTGCTGCCGGGTTAATGTATTAGCCCGGTAGCACGGAGAAGACAAGCGCAGCGCGTCAGTTGAAGCCGAACTTAGGGCTGGCTGGGCCATCAGTCTGTCTTCTCTGGCAGATGATGATACAAAGGGGATTACTGAAATAAAAATAATCCTTTATTCAACACGCCGGGGAACAGGCTAATGCACCTTGTTCCATTCAGAAAAACAGACATCAATATCGTTCAATCTTCCACTTACTTAAAATAAATTTAATTTATATTTTTAAATTTTAACCCCTTGTCAATGATATATACATTTATGTTTTTATTGAATTTTATTTAATTTCAGACGAATACACCAAATAATAGCATTAATGAGTTTATTAAAAGTTAATTAATTATCATTTAGTCATAGTAGGCAGTTAAACCTACTGAATATTTTAATTCTCATTCTATATACATAAATTTTATTGAATACATCTGTACTGCTAATTGATAATGCCCAATCTGCAACCACTGCATGACGTAATATTTTTAGTTTGCAAGATAGTCACATACGCAATACGGAAAAAAGAATAAATGAGCACTGAGTCGCCGAATTTTTCCCCGGAACTGGATACCGGACTGATTTGTCTGGCCATGTTGGCCAGGTTTCACAACATAGCCATCTCAATCGAACAACTTTCACATGAATTCTCTGCCGCTAATCAAGGTGTGACCCAGCAGGAGCTGCTGCTGGCTGCACGGAAATCGGGGCTGAAAGCCAAGGCTGTGCGCACCACACCTGCCAGACTTGAACACACACCATTACCTGCTATTGCTATTGACCGGGAGGGGAAGTTTTTCATTTTAGCCAAAGTCGATCAGGAACAAGCGTTGATTCAGGATCCGCGTTCAGCTCGCGCTGAAGTTATCAGCTTCGAGGGACTTGAGCAACGTTGGACTGGGCAACTGATACTCGTGCGCTCTGGAAATAGTGTATCTGGTGAATCTTCACGTTTTGATTTCACCTGGTTTATCCCGGCTATCGTCAAATACCGCAAGTTGCTGGGCGAAGTTTTGTTGGGATCTTTTGCCTTGCAGTTGTTTGCCTTGGTGACACCGTTGTTCTTTCAGGTGGTCATGGACAAAGTGCTGGTACACCACGGCCTGACGACATTGGATGTTGTCGCGGCAGGGCTGTTAGGCATTATGCTGTTTGAGTCGGCCTTGAGTGGTCTGCGTAGCTATGTGTTTGCGCATACGACCAGCCGGATTGATGTAGAGTTGGGGTCAGGTCTGTTTCGGCATTTAATCAATTTACCACTGGCGTACTTTCAAGCCAGGCGCGTCGGTGACTCTGTTGCACGTGTACGCGAACTGGAAAACATTCGTAGTTTCCTCACCGGCAATGCCATTACGCTGATGATTGATGTCTTTTTTTCCTTAGTCTTTATTTTGGTCATGCTCTTTTACAGTGGCTGGCTGACCCTCATTGTGTTGGTGTCCTTGCCGCTCTATGCCCTGGTTTCGGCTTTAATAACCCCGCTTTTGCGTAAGCGGTTACAGGACAGCTTCACACGCAACGCTGAAAATCAGGCATTTCTTGTTGAAACAGTAAACGGCATTGATACCCTGAAATCAATGTCGGTTGAACCGCAAATCATCCGTAAATGGGATAACCAGATGGCGGCTTATGTGGCAGCGGGTTTCAAAACCCAGACTTTATCGACGCTCGCTAACGAAAGTGTTTCGCTTATCGGCAAACTTGTCACGGTTGCTACCCTCTGGCTGGGTGCCCGCCTTGTGATAGAAGGGCAACTATCGGTGGGAGAACTGATCGCATTTAATATGCTGGCTGGCCGTGTCAGCGGTCCTATTATGCGTCTGGCTCAGCTATGGACCAGCTTCCAGCAAACCGGCGTCTCGGTGCAGCGTCTGGGAGACATCCTCAATTCCCATACTGAATTGTCTCAGTCTACACGCAGTACAGTACCGCCGCTTAAAGGGCAGGTTACATTCGAACAGGTGCATTTTCGCTATCGTCCCGATGGCTCTGAGGTGCTGAGTGGCGTCAACCTGAGCATGGGTGCCGGAGAAATTATTGGTGTGGTTGGCCGTTCAGGCTCAGGCAAAAGTACCCTGACTCGCCTGTTGCAGCGGCTCTATGTACCGGAGCGCGGGCGGGTACTGGTCGATGGCATGGATTTGGCATTGTCTGATGTTTCCTCGTTGCGCCGGCAGATTGGCGTCGTGTTGCAGGACAATATGCTATTTAACCGCAGCATTCGTGAAAATATTGCCTTGAGCGACCCGGGGACGCCACTCGAAGTGGTTATGCATGCTGCAAAAATGGCAGGAGCCCATGAGTTCATCCTTGAGCTGCCGGAAGGTTACGACACGATAGTGGGTGAACACGGTGCGTCACTTTCGGGCGGTCAACGGCAACGGGTGGCTATTGCCCGCGCTTTGATCGGTGATCCCCGTATTTTGATTTTCGACGAAGCGACCAGTGCATTGGATTACGAATCTGAACGGGTGGTTCAGCAGAACATGCAGAGCATTTGCAAAGGACGTACGGTCATTATTATCGCCCATCGATTGTCAGCAGTGCGCAACGCTCATCGTATCATTGTGATGGAGCGCGGGCAGATAGTTGAACAGGGTGCCCATGCTGAGTTACTGGCGCGTCAGGATGGTCACTATTCACGACTGTACCAAATGCAGCAAGGCTGAAGGCTTCGTCGATGATACTGGCTAATAACGTTACCAGAAGCAGACGTGATCAAGACAAATACACCCCGACTCAAGGAAAATAATTTCGTATGAGTGCCACTCTTTCTTTATTGCAGCGCTATCGCAGCATATGGCGTCAGGCCTGGCGCCAGCGTAAAAACATGGATACGCCGCCGCGTCTTCCTCATGAATTACAGTTTTTACCAACGGCGTTGGAGTTGCAGGAAACGCCGATTCACCCAGCACCAAGGATTTTCATCTGGAGCATCATGGGCTTCGCTTTATTGGCAGTGCTCTGGGCCTGCATCGGTAAAATCGAGGTGGTAGCGGTCGCACCGGGCAAGGTCGTTCCCAATGGCAAAACCAAGCTGATTCAACCCAGCGAAACGGCGGTAGTCAGAGCGATCCATGTCAATGACGGTCAGGCGGTGAAAGTGGGTGAGTTGTTGATCGAACTCGACCCGACGGCGGCGAATGCTGATGTCAGCCGGATCCAGAGCGAGTTACTGGCCGCCCGTATCGATAGTGCACGTAGCACAGCCATGCTTGATGCGATCAATCAACAACAGCCGCCGGCGTCGCTGGCAGGAACGATTTCCAACGCCAACCCAGATCAGGTGCTCAGTGCCCAGAGTTGGCTTCAAGGGCAATATCAGGAATACCGTAGCAATCTGGAGTTGGTGGATGCAGAGATCCGTCAACGCAGCGCCGAAATCCAGTCTGCCCAGGCCCAGGTAACCAGCCTGCAAAAAACGTTGCCGATCGCTACGCGATTGGCCGAGGACTACCAACGGTTATTGACGAAACAGTATGTGTCGCGACATGCGTATCTGGAAAAAGAGCAAGCCCGGCTGGATCTGCAACGTCAGTTAAGCGTGCAGCAGGCCAGTGTCTTGCAGAACACCGCTGCCCAAGAAGAGGCACGGCGTCGGCGTGAAGCGGTTGTTGCGCAAAATCGCCGCGCCATGCTCGACTTACAGCAGGAAGCCAACCAGAAAGCGGCGATCCTGAATCAGGAACTGGCAAAAGCCCTCCATCAGGAAAACCTGACCAGCCTCAAGGCACCGGTGGCCGGCACCGTTCAACAACTGGCTATCCATACCGTCGGTGGTGTGGTGACACCGGCTCAGCCGCTAATGGTCATCGTCCCCGCAAACCAACCGATAGAAGTGGAAGCCATGCTGGAAAACAAGGATGTGGGGTTCGTACATATTGGTCAATCGGTCACCGTTAAAGTGGAAACCTTTAATTTCACCAAGTACGGCACCGTTGACGGTGAAGTGCTGAGCGTGTCGAACGATGCCATTGAAGATGAAAAGCGTGGGCTTATTTATAGCACCCGTATTCGTCTGAAGTCGGATCACTTGCTGGTCAATGGACAGCGAGTTGCGTTGTCTCCGGGCATGTCGATCACGGCAGAAATAAAAACCGATCAGCGTCGGGTGATTGATTACTTCTTAAGCCCGCTGCGACAGCATATTGATGAAAGTTTGAGGGAGCGATAAAAACCGAAGGCGCATGAGGTGCTTTATGTCGGACTCAGCGCGTTATTTTTACCGTTTTCCTGAGGAGGGATAAGTGATTATTGAGACTTTTTGTCATCTTACTCTATTGGGAGCAACAAAATGAAGGTATTACCTCGGCACTGGGGCTATCTCCTTATCTTTTTAGTTTGTGGCTGGTTAATCCTCTTTTTTTTAGGCTTTACCGGACTGGTGCGTTGTAACGGGTTCGTCTCGGGGTTAAGCGGTTGCCATCAGTATGCAGAAGCAATACACAAACCCATTGATGTCACCAAGGCCGGTCAATCAGTGACTTTTGATTTTGAAATTCCTCAGGAGGGGGGGTATCAGTTTGCTTTGCTGTTTGATAAAGGGAATGACTATGACGAAATGTTAAGACGACTTCGATTATTTGGGAGTAAATTTTACGGAAGTATTGATGATGACGGCGTAATAACTCCAGTTTCACTCCATCTCGTTAAAGATGAAAAGATTTTTTTTGACGAGAAAATAAATGCAGGAGGAAATGATGGAGGGCTGGGTTTCTATTATGAAGAAAAATCTGTAAATGCGGCCATACGGAATATTAAGTCATTTTCATTACCCCCAGGACATTACTTTGCGGTTATTACTACTCTGGAAAATGTCCCTGCATTTGATGGCATTGAGAGTTTTGTACTGTTCACTTATTACGATCCGAAGATTTGATTTATGCAGGAAAAAAACAAAGAGAAATAACAACTAGAGGAAATAATAAGTATGGAAAAGAAATACTCTGTAACCTATAAAGTTGCTCCGAGGGGGGCTGAGTATGTTTATCAGGAAAATAAGGGAAAGAACAAAGCGGGAGATGTACATCCTTCATCCGCCGGTCATATGTGGTATGTGATAAATGACGGGAACGGAAATGAACAAAGTTACGGTTTTGAGTCAGAGCTTGGTGAACCGTGGGGCAAAGGGCGGGTCACGCGGCATGATAATGTCGCCTATAAACAAACGGTGTATGAAGTTTCCGTCGCGTTGACTGAGACTCAGGGCAAGAGGTTAATCGACTTTTCAGAAAATCCGGATAAAGTTGGGGGATTCAGGAAAGCAGAATACCATGTTGTGACCAACAGTTGCGTCGATTTCGTGTTTTTTTCATTAACATCTATTGGATACAATACGCATGGCATGCAAGGAAATCTGGTTCCCGTGAATAACATTATTCCTTTGAATAATATGTTAAAATTTAATGGGGCTGAAATCATTAGTAACCATCTGGTTCGTGATGGTCAATATTATGAGTATCATGACGCAAGAGATGTCACGAAAACGTTATGGTTGACCCCAGATGAGGGTAAGCGTGTTCCGGGACCGTCCACCAACTTGATTAATATTGATATCAATTCCTCTCCACAGCCCCAAAAACATATTCTGGGAGAAAACCAAGCTCGGCAAGATGTTGCCAACGGTTATATCCAAAATGCGGCGACACACAAAATATCTGTCATCGGGGATATTCTCAATAAAACAGACTTCACTTCAACCCAGATGGCTGGTCTTGCCACCGGAGGCATTCGTCCTGGTGAAATGCAGCTTGACCCCAATGTTCGGCCTAATACCTATCTGTCTGATTTCTATAAACCTTTTTACCAACCTGGTGATACCAGCAGGCTGAACTTCGACCTGCGTAACGCCGCCACGTTGAACGGTCTATCAGCGATGACAACGTTCAACACATATGTTGACCCGCTGCTATTGGATCTGAGCGGTAATGGCGTACACATGACTGATATCCGTGACGGCGTATTGTTCGACATGGATAACAGCGGAACACTCAAGCGTACCGGCTGGATAGGTAGTAACACCGGAATACTGGTGATTGATGATGGGAGTGGGCAAATAAAAAATGCCAGTCAAATGTTCTCCGAATACTACAGTGGCAAAACCGGAATTAATGGTGCCGCTGGCGAGAAGAAATTCAAGGATGGTTTCGGAGCTTTAGCCAGTGAAGATGCCAATAAAGATGGAATGATTGATGAGCACGATCCGATCTGGAGCCAATTACGGGTTTGGATTGATGGTTCACATGATGCGAAAGTCGATGCGGGCGAGCTAAAGACACTGGCTGAACTGGGTATTACTCAGATTAACGTTCGCTCCTCAGATAAAGCCGAAGTACGTGATGGGAATAAAGTTGTAGCTAGTGGGTCTTTTACTATCAATGGGGAAACCCGTGAAATGCTGGCGGTTGATTTCCTCGGTGATCCCGTCAGCAATATCCTCAGTACCCAAGGATCTGGCTTGCACTTGACTTCGAGCCACAACAATATCACAACCACAGCTTACGCCAGCCAGAGTGAAACCAGTGAAACTCTGAATACAGAGCAACTGGGTGTGAGCAATCTGTATGGTGGCAGCAGTAATGATACCCTGATTGCAGCAAAAACCGGCAGCTGGTTGGTTGGGGGAGAAGGAAGCAATACTTATATTGGCGGTGCTGGTGATGACGTTTTTGTTATCAGCGCTTCTGACGATACGAAAAACATTCATGGCAATGGGGGATATGATACAGCGCTCATTGTTGGCAACAAAGGCGTCGAGCTGAACATGGCTGAGGCTGGTTTAACTGTTGCCCAGGGTGGCGGGGGCAGTGATGTCATCAGAAGTGGTGGTGCCAACGGTGTCTTTATTAAAGGCGGCTCCGGTGATTCTGTTCTGGTCGGCGGAATGGGTAACGACGTTTTGGTCGGCGGCAGCGGCCATAACACCATCATTGGTGGCAGTGGCAAGTCGGTTATCTATGCGGGACCCCAGGGCGACATAATCTACGCCTCCAAAGGAGGCAGCATCATTCATGCCGGTGGCGGAGACGATACGATTTTTGGCGGTGTAAGTGACGACGTTATCGAAGTGGGCCACGGTAATGCCACAATTGATGGCGATGGGGGGGTTAACATCGTTACCCTGCACGGCAACCACGGCGACTACCAAATCACCCGTACCGACAACGGATATGTCGTGACCGACAAGGTCGCCGGGCGTGATGGCACAGTGACGCTGAAAAATATCCAAAAACTTAATTTCGCAGATATTTCGGCGGTGGATTTACAAATCCCCAATGCGATGCCTGTTGAGGATGTCCTCACCCACGACAAGGACGGCAAAGCCTTTTCTCGTACCCAGCCTCATCTGATTTCCGCAGAGAGCCTGCTGGCCAATGATCAACACCTCAACAGCCAGGGTGCCCTGCGCATTGCCAATGTCGGGGATGCGATAGGCGGTACGGTCAGTCTCACCGCCCAGGGCGATGTCTTGTTTACGCCGGATGCCGATTACACTGGCGTAATTAGCTTCAAATATGGTGTAACTGATGCAGCCGGTAATCCTTCAGCCTCGGTAGTAGATCTGAGCAGCGGGGAAACCGCACCAATGCGTGCCGTTGCTACCTTACTGACGCCGGAAGTCCCGCTCGATCCACTGGCTGCCCAGCAATGGTATCTGAGCGATGCCAACATCTTACCGGTTTGGAAAGACTATACCGGCAAAGGCGTGCGTATCGGTCAGTTCGAACCGGGCGGCAAGTTCGCCACCGGGCCAGAAATCTTTGATATCGCTCATCCCGATCTTGCCGCGAATGTTGACAAAGCCTGGCTGCAAACTCAACAGGCCAATGGCACCTTGCCAAACGTGGTTTCCAATCATGCGACGATGGTGGCGGGTGTAATGGTTGCCACGAAGAATGATATTGGTGGCGTAGGGGTTGCCCATGACGCTACATTGGGTGGCTATTATCTGGCTAATGATGGAGCCGACCTTGCGGGACTGGGGCATATGGTCAGTTTTGACATTGCTAACAATAGCTGGGGATTCACTAACGATTTCGCGCTCAGTAATTTTCAGGATGGTTCCGTCAATACCGCTGCATCGCTGAGCCTGAATGCCCAGTACGCAGCGGCTAATGGCCGTGGCGGATTGGGTACCGTCATCGTGGCGGCGGGTGGTAACAATCGAGAAGCCGGCGGCAATGCCCAAGGGTCACTGACCAGTAACAACCGTTTTTCTGTACAAGTTGGTGCGATTAACGCACAAGGTGACTTATCAACCTTGCAGATTGGTTCTTCACCCTTCTCGAATCCGGGTGCCAGTCTGCTGGTTTCAGCGCCAGGCAGCAATGTGGTATCAACCAGCCATATGCTGAAAACTGACCGTGGCTCGACCTTCGGCAATGACTACACCAGTATGCAAGGCACCAGCTTTGCCGCACCGATCGTCTCTGGCATTGTTGCACTGATGCTTGAGGCTAACCCTAACCTGGGCTATCGTGACGTGCAGCAGATCCTTGCGCTATCTGCTCGCAAGGTCAATGACCCATCCACCGAATGGAGCGACAATAGCGCCCATCACTGGAACGGCGGCGGCATGCACACCAGTAATGATTATGGATTTGGCGCCGTCGATGCACGAGCCGCTGTTCGCCTGGCCGAGTCCTGGATGACGCAAAGCACGGCAGCCAACGAGTATGTTTATAGCGCATCCAGCGGTGCGCTTGGCAAAACCCTGGCTGCGGGTGAAACACTGACATCCTCCATTGCAATGAATGCCGGTCTGAATATCGAACATATCGAAATTGATTTTGACGCCGAAGTGGGTCGTCTTGGCGATTTGACGCTCAAACTGATCTCTCCTGATGGCACTCAAAGTATATTACTCAATCGTCAGGGCAAGGTTCCAGATGGCCTGCCGGGCGCGAGTGCGGATGATATGGGTAGCAGCCAGTCGGGAACGTTCAAGTACAGCTTTATGTCGACCCATGATTTTGGTGAAAACTCAGCGGGTAACTGGACACTACAAGTCACCAGTGCAAATGCGGGCCTGCCAGCCACACTCAATGCCTGGTCACTCCGTTTGTACGGCAGCAAGAGTACACCGGATAATACTTACTTTTACACCGACGAATATATCCAGTCGGTGGTCGGGCAAGCCAACCGTGCGGTACTGGATGATGCAGTTAATGGCGTGGCGGGTGGGCGTAATACCCTCAATGCGGCGGCGGTTTCACGCGATACCTCGGTCAACTTGCAAACCGGTGTTGCCAGCATTGGCGGTGCCGCGTTAACTATCAAGGATCCGTCAGGCATTCATAACATTGTCACCGGTGATGGCAACGATACGCTGGTTGCAGGTAATACTGATGCCTTGCTAGATGGCGGGCGTGGAAACAACACGCTAATTGGCGGTGCGGGTAAGGACTTCTTTGTAGTTCACCGCCGTGAAGCTGGCAGCGATATTATCAGTAATTTCGAGGCCGCCCGTGGCGAAATCATCGATCTGGTCGGATTTCGTGGAAAAACCTTTGCTGACTTGCTAATAACTCAACAGGGGGATGATGTTAAGGTTGATCTGGGTAATAACCAGAATATTACCCTGAAAAATCAGCAAATCACTGGAATTAGTGCTGAGAATTTCAAATTCCAAGATTCCTTTATCGCGCCAATGACCTACACCAGTAGTGACACCTCAACGCACCAACCACAAGAAGGCCTGGGAACAGTTATCCTTAATGGCGGAGGCAATAGAGTCTTGTTCAGTACTGATGCTCAGGGTCAGATGAAATTTAGCCTGGATGGGACTATTTATAGCCATGATAGTGCAACATCAGACGTTTTCGTTGTAGCAGCCCAACCAGGTGCTAGCAATTACAGAAACGCATTACGTGGATTCCGCCACGGTATCGATAAGATCGATCTGCGTCAAGTTGGCGTCACTGACTTTAGTCAACTTTCTATCACTAAAAGCAATCGTGGTACGATCAATGGGTTGTCACAAATTCATGGTGTTAACGTCACGTTTAATGGGGCAAACGGCGCTGACTCAAAAGTGGAACTGCTTTATCTCGATACTCTGGATGTTTCACAGCTCGATGCAGCCGATTTCATTTTTGCGGAACATGCACCAGACTTGGTACCCACGGTCAAACCAGTCGTGCCGCAATCTCCTGATACATCAACTATTACAGTGCCGGATCCATTGACGCCGAGCATACCTTCTATTGATATTGATCAGAAGCCAATTACAATTCCTGATTGGAAACCGATTACTATTCCACCTATTGACTGGGAATCAATTATGATTCCTCTTGTTGAACGTAAACCGATTACTATTCCGAAAATTGATCCAGTAGTAGAGCCTACACCAATCATCACTGACCCCAATGCCATTACGGTCAAAAAGACATTCGCCGAGGTTACGTTGGGAGATGAAAGTAAAACGATCATTGTAGAAGCCCACGGTAACAAAGTTGTCGCCGGAAATGGTGACAATAAGGTTAATGTAACGGGAAGTAGTTCCGATATCACTCTAGGTAATGGTAACAATACCGTTATTGGTGATGTTAAAAAGCTAATCGTCGGAAATGGCGATAACAATATCGAATCCAGCAGTACTATGCCGACGATCAAAGTAGGTGATGGTAACAACACCATTACTGGCAATGTCGATAAACTCGCTGCTGGACATGGTGATAATAAGATCAATGTGACAGGGCATAGAGCTGATATCACGCTAGGTGATGGTAATAACATTATTACTGGTAATGTCGACGAACTAGTAGCCGGGGGTGGTGATAATAAAATCAATGTAACAGGACGAGATGCCGATATCACGTTAGGTGATGGTAATAACATCATTACCGGCAATGTTGATAAACTAGTCGCCGGGGGTGGTGATAATAAAATCAATCCAACAGGACGAGATGCCGATATCACGCTAGGTGATGGTAATAACATCATTACCGGCAATGTTAATAAACTAATAGCCGGTAATGGCGATAACAATATCGAGTCCAGTAGTACTATGGCTAAAATAGAAGTAGGAAGTGGTAATAACCATATCGTTGCTAACGGTACTATGTCGAAGGTAAAAGTTGGTGATGGTAATAACAATATTTTGACCAGTGGTACTATGTCGACTGTAGAAGTCGGACATGGATCCAATAAGTTAGAATTTAACGGTGATATGGGCAATTTGGTGTTAGGAAAGGATATTAGTCTTGATAATCTGAGATTCCAGCATGCTGGGCAAGATTTACAGATTTCGGTCATTGGTAGCAAACAGGAAGTAACACTGCATAATTGGTATGCCAGTTCTCCTGAACGACCAGCAAGCATTATGGTCGGTGATGGCCACCGCTTGATGGATAGTGAGGTTGAACACCTTGTTCAGGCCATGGCTGCATTTGCACCATCAGCTCCTGCAACCACAATGTTCAGCGATGTTGAGCAACAACGGCTGCAACCTGTACTGGCTGCCAACTGGCATTAAATGTAATGGGTAATAGCGCCCGCGATAATCATCGCGGGCATCTTACTGGCTGGTAAAAATTGTGTTGTTCTACCTTAAACAAACATTTGACTCGCTTTAATCTAATAGATAATGTATGGAGCTGTAACTAAAACGATCCTATCGCCTGCGAGGATCAGCATTAAGCGGCGAATGAAAACTCCTGTAGCCTGCAAGGGAGAGCAAGCATTGCGGTACATCTGC
>NZ_CAWMEB010000446.1:0-25095 GCF_963866145.1 Xenorhabdus sp. NBAII XenSa04 | reverse complement strand
TTTGACAGAGAAGCCATCCTTTGCCGGATGGCTTTTTTGCGTTTGATCTTTTTATTGCTTTTTCTTATTTCATAGAATGAAATAATTTCAATTTGCGTACAAGAACTCGACATTATCCCTACCTTTAGGTTAGATTTAGCTATCTAGAAGGCTAAATATATGTGGAATAATTGAGGTTCATACAATGCCAATTCGTGTACCAGATGAACTGCCAGCAGTAAATTTTCTTCGCAATGAAAATATCTTTGTTATGACATCAACAAGGGCGAATGTGCAGGATATTCGCCCCTTAAAGGTATTGTTGCTAAATCTTATGCCAAAGAAGATAGAAACGGAGAATCAGTTTATCAGGCTATTGTCCAATTCACCGTTACAGATTGATATTCAGTTGCTGCGAATAAACAGTCACCGATGTAAAAATACTCCAGCAGAACATTTGGATAATTTTTATTGTGATTTTGAATCCATAAAAGACCAAAATTTTGATGGATTGATCGTAACAGGTGCTCCTTTGGGGTTAGTAAAATTTGAAGATGTGACTTATTGGCAAGAAATTGAAAAAATTATCAATTGGGCTAAGAGCCATGTGACTTCAACACTTTTTGTTTGTTGGGCTGTTCAGGCCGCGTTAAATATTCTTTATAACCTCCCAAAATATACTCGAACAACTAAACTATCAGGTGTTTATTCTCATACAATCCTGGATCCTTTTGCGCTATTGACCAGAGGATTTGATGAATCATTTTGGGCTCCTCATTCACGTTTTGCTGATTTTCCGGAATCATCTATTCGTGAGCATACAGATTTAGACATTTTGGCTAACTCAGAGGAAGCTGGTGTTTATTTGTTTGCCAGTAAAGATAAAAGGCTAGTATTTGTTACAGGACATCCAGAATATGATGTTGGAACATTAGCCGAAGAATATCAACGTGATCAAATTGCTGGGTTAGCGCCTGCGTTACCAGCCAATTATTTTCCGAATAATGATCCAAGAAATAAGCCTGTTGCAACGTGGCGTAGTCACGGTCATTTATTATTTTCAAATTGGCTTAATTACTGTGTATATCAGATCACGCCGTATGATCTGTCTTATATGAATCCTTCCTTAGATTAAATTAGTTTAAAATGGTGAAAAATGAGAACTGACTGAAGCGAGTCATTTCTCATTTTTTTAATTTTCTGTTTTTCTGTCAGCCGATCTCCATTTTTTCCATTTCTTATATATAACAAAAGCTTAACAACATCATATAAGCTATTTTGGAATCTAATTCCTGGTTTTTATTTTGTTGTTTTTTATATAAATTTTTGATTTTAATATAATTTAATTTTCCATTTAAAATAATGGAAATGGTTTTTGATTTATTTTTTATATTGATTACTCTTACCTGGGTGAGCATTTTAAAGTGAGGAATCGGGGATGGTACAGCAAGTGTTAGAAACTGAGTTAACTTTTATAAAACCTTTCTCTGAAGCTGAAAAACAGGTATTACCAACTGAATCTGTTCAATTTTTGGAGGATTTGGTTGTCAGATTTTCTGACAGACGTAGAAAATTATTAGAAGATCGAGTGAATTGGCAGAAGAGAATAGATGATGGGGCGCTTCCGGATTTTATTTCGGAAACTATTTCCATTAGAAATGGCGATTGGAAGATTCAGAGTATTCCTGATGATCTTAAAGATCGTCGGGTGGAGATCACCGGTCCCGTAGAACGAAAAATGGTCATCAATGCATTGAATGCCAATGTTAAGGTGTTTATGGCAGATTTTGAAGATTCTCTGGCACCAACATGGGATAAGATTATTGATGGGCAAATTAACTTACGGGATGCGGTTAATGGGACAATCTCATATGCTAATGAACAGGGTAAACATTATGAACTGAAACCTGATCCCGCTGTTTTAATTGCTCGTGTCCGGGGATTACATTTGTCAGAAAAACACGTCATTTATAAGAATGAGCCCATCTCTGGTGGATTATTTGATTTCGCCCTTTATTTTTACTTGAATCATAAGCAGTTGCTGGCAAAAGGGAGTGGTCCTTATTTCTATTTGCCTAAAATTCAGAGCTACCATGAAGCGCAGTGGTGGAGTGATGTTTTCAGTTTTACGGAAGAGCATTTCAATCTGCCAAAAGGGACGATAAAAGTTACAGTCTTAATTGAGACATTGCCTGCCGTTTTCCAAATGGACGAAATTCTCTATCACTTACGTCACCACATTGTTGGCCTGAATTGTGGGCGCTGGGATTATATTTTCAGTTATATCAAAATATTAAAGAATCATGCTGATCGTGTTTTACCTGATCGCCAGTCTGTCACTATGACACAGCCTTTCCTGAATGCTTATTCCCGTTTATTAATTAAAACTTGTCATAAACGCGGTGCATTCGCTATGGGGGGAATGTCGGCATTTATACCGAGTAAAGATCCTGAACAGAATCAGAAAGTATTAGACAAAGTCAGGGCTGATAAAGAATTGGAGGCTAATAATGGTCATGATGGTACATGGATCGCACACCCCGGCCTCGCTGATATTGCTATGGATGTATTCAATGCAAAGCTAGGTGATCGACCAAATCAACTGATGGTTTCCCGTGACGAAGATGAAACAATCACTGCCGAACAACTGCTTGCACCGAGCTTAGGAGAGAGAACAGAGGAAGGGATGCGGGCGAATATTCGGGTTGCCGTCCAGTACATAGAGGCATGGGTTTCAGGTAATGGTTGTGTACCGATATATGGTTTGATGGAAGATGCAGCTACTGCGGAAATTTCTCGTACCTCTATTTGGCAATGGATACACCATGAAAAGTCACTTGCCAACGGTAAAAAGGTAACAAAAGAATTGTTCAGCCAGATGCTGAAAGAAGAATTGGTAGTCATTAAACAAGAAGTGGGGGAGGTGCGTTTTAATCAAGGGAGATTTATGGAGGCTTCAGACCTGATGGAACGGATCACCACACAAGATGATTTAGTCGATTTTCTGACCCTGCCGGGCTATCAACTACTCGATTAATGTAAAAACAATATCCGATTAATAAATTAATATCTAATTAATTAAGAATAGGAAGTAAAACATCATGACCGTTTCTCGAGCACAACAAATCACTCAATTAGAACAAGAATGGAAAAAACCACGCTGGAAAGGGATTAACCGTCCATATAAAGCTGAAGATGTCATTAAATTACGCGGTTCAGTCAACCCTGAACATACTTTGGCGCAAATGGGAGCGGACAAATTATGGGAACTGCTGCATGGAAAATCAAAAAAAGGTTATGTAAACGCACTTGGAGCACTGACTGGTGGTCAGGCGCTTCAACAGGCTAAAGCTGGCATTGAAGCGGTTTATCTTTCTGGTTGGCAGGTTGCTGCTGATGCTAATACAGCCGCCAGTATGTATCCTGATCAATCACTCTATCCGGTTGATTCTGTTCCGAATGTTATTAAGCGTATCAATAACAGCTTTCGTCGTGCCGATCAGATCCAATGGGCTAATGAAATTGGCCCTGAGAGTATGGAATACATTGATTATTTTCTGCCGATTGTGGCGGATGCAGAAGCTGGATTTGGTGGTGTACTGAATGCATTTGAATTAATGAAATCAATGATTGAAGCTGGTGCTGCCGCAGTTCATTTCGAAGATCAGTTGGCTGCAGTGAAGAAATGCGGACATATGGGCGGCAAGGTATTAGTGCCGACTCAAGAAGCCATTCAGAAATTAGTAGCCGCTCGTTTAGCGGCAGATGTATTAGGCGTTCCAACTCTTCTTATTGCCCGTACTGATGCCGATGCTGCTGACTTACTGACTTCTGACTGTGATCCTTATGACAGTAAATTCATTACTGGCGAACGGACTTGTGAAGGCTTCTTCTGCACCCGTGCTGGTATTGATCAGGCTATCAGTCGTGGATTGGCCTATGCACCGTACGCAGATGTTGTTTGGTGTGAAACTTCTACCCCGGATATTGAGGCTGCCCGTCATTTCGCAGAAGCGATTCATGCAGAATATCCAGAAAAATTACTGGCGTATAACTGCTCTCCATCTTTTAACTGGAAAAAGAACCTGGACGATAAAACTATTGCCAGCTTCCAGGAACAACTTTCTGAGATGGGATATAAATTTCAGTTTATCACTTTGGCTGGTATTCATAGTATGTGGTTCAACATGTTTGATTTGGCATATGACTATGCTCGCGGCGAAGGAATGAAACATTATGTTGAGAAAGTTCAAGAGCGGGAATTTGCAGCACTTGATCGAGGTTATACTTTCTCTTCACATCAACAGGAAGTGGGTACAGGGTATTTTGATAAAGTCACTACGATTATTCAGGGAGGAGCATCTTCTGTTACTGCCCTGACTGGATCAACAGAAGAACAGCAATTCTAAGTTTATCTATTGATATCACTTTTGGGGGATTCCGTAAGGAATTCCCCTTTACGCGTCGGATTAAGGTGGTAAATATGGAAACAGATTTCGCACACTTAGTTGCACAAACTATTTTGCAGGGATTTGATGCACAATATGGCCGATTTCTGGAAGTCACTTCTGGCGCACAGCAGCGTTTTGAACAGGCAGATTGGCATGCAGTACAGCAGGCGATGAAGAAGCGTATCAACCTGTATGACCATCATGTTGGTTTAGTGGTTGAACAATTGAAATGTATCAGTGGTTCATTGCAATTGCAGTATGACGAAGAGTATATTGCTAAGGTCAAAGCTGTTTATACCTGTTTACTGCCGGATTATCCTCGTTTTGAGATTGCAGAAAGTTTTTTTAACTCAGTTTATTGCCGCTTGTTTCAACACCGCAATTTGAAACAAGAAAATTTATTTATCTTCTCTTCTCAACCGCTGTGTCGCTTTCGTCATATTTCGCGGCCATTGTCTCGGGATTTTTTTCCTGATGGTAACCTAGAATCCATGTTGCAAGCGATCTTAAATGATTTACCGTTGCGCCTGGAATGGGAAAATTTAGAGCGGGATATTGGTTACATCACACAGTACTTACTGAATACATTTCCCCGACCCGATTTATTGCAGGCAACATTTCAGATTGCTAACGAACTATTTTATCGTAATAAAGCTGCCTGGTTAGTAGGAAAAATAAGAATGGGTACAATGACTTATCCATTTTTATTGCCTGTTCACCATGATGAATCAGGTAGAATTTTTATTGATACTTGTTTGACTCATCACGATGATGCCAGCATTGTTTTTGGTTTTGCCCGCTCTTATTTTATGGTTTATGCCCCTTTGCCAGCAGCAATGGTGGAGTGGTTGCGTGAAATCTTACCAACCAAATCAACGGCTGAACTCTATATGGCCATTGGTTGCCAAAAACACGGTAAAACAGAATATTACCGTGAATATCTGACGTTTATTAACTCATCTCAAGAGCAATTTACCATTGCTCCGGGGGTGAAAGGTATGGTGATGTTGGTCTTTACTTCTCCTTCCTTTGACCGTGTATTTAAGGTCATAAAGGACAAATTTGCGCCACAGAAAGAGGTATCCCAGGAGCGGGTTCAGGAGTGTTACCGGCTGGTAAAAGAGCATGATCGCGTCGGAAGAATGGCTGATACACAGGAGTTTGAGAATTTTGTCATTGATAAACGCCATGTCAGCCCGGAATTAATGGAGGAACTGCAAAAAGAGATCCCCACGAAACTCGAAGACTTGGGTGACAGGATCTTGATAAAACATCTTTATATGGAACGGAAAATGATCCCATTGAACATATACATGGAACAAGTGGATGGAATTCATATGAAAGATGTCGTAGAGGAATATGGGAATGCGATTAAGCAGTTGGCAGCAGCGAATATTTTTCCGGGTGATATGTTATTTAAGAACTTTGGCGTTACCCGTCATGGACGGGTAATTTTCTACGATTATGACGAAATCTGCTATATGACTGAAGTGAATTTTCGGGATATACCTCCGTCACGTTATCCTGAAGATGAACTTGCCAGCGAACCGTGGTACAGCGTTGCTCCTAACGATGTTTTTCCTGAAGAGTTCCGACACTTTTTATGTAGTGATAAGCGTATTCGAAAGTATTTTGAAGAAAGCCACAGCGACCTATTTAAAGCAGACTACTGGCGAGCATTGCAGGAACGTATTAAAAATGGATATATAGAAGATGTTTTTGCTTATCGCTATAGACAGCGATTCAGTCAGCGCACTGAAATAAATTAAATAAGGAATATAATCAGTGGTATTACAATTTCAACAGATAAAGATAATGTATCGTTGTATGATAAAAAATAGTGATAACATAATACTATTTTAAAATGACTGGCTATATTTTTACCAATTTTAAATGGTATGATTCTATTTAAGAAGATTAGGTTTTTTTATAGATATATAATTTAATCATTATAATCTTCACCATTAATAGCATCATATCATTCAATTATAAAAATATTTAGGGAGGAAATAATGGCTCAGGTCATTTTATATGGTGATATTTTACATATTAAGAATAATTATGCTGATGGAAGTTATCTTGATGTTAATGGACAGTCGACTTCAGTAGGGGAAAAATATAATGTTGTCACTTCTGTTTCATCAAATCGTGATACTGGTTCAGGTTCATGGCAGATTTTATCAGCAGAAGGTAAAAGTTTAGGGACGGAAGTTTACAGTTGTGATACGGTATTTTTATTGAATTTTTATAGAAATAATGGAGGATATCTGAGAGTTAGTGGGAATGCACCATCACCAGAACTCTATAATGTTTATACTGCGGATAAACCTGTACATGCCCTTGATACTGCAATATGGCATATTTTTTCAGAAGCAACCGATAAACATGATGGTAAAGTCCGTGAAGGTAATATTATTCGTCTGCTGAATGATTTTAACCATACGCATGGCGGTTTTCTCGATGTCTGTTGGCGGGCAGATCAACCTGGTGCTGTATATAAAGTTTATACTTCTTTGCTATCAAATAGAGTTAATGGGACGGGGACATGGACATTATCTAAAGCTATTTGCTAAATTGTGAAATTGAACCTTTTTATTAAATGAGTTGTGATTGTATTTTAAATTATCTGAGTAATCTTATAATAAAATTAATTAATTCAAGGAAATATTAGATAAACAATGATAAATTTTCTCAATGCGGAAATTTTTTAATCTTAAATTTCCGCATTAAGTTTTAGATAAAAAGATTACGCTTTTGCGCCTGCAATAGCAGTACGTGCTAGTTCTGTAATCTGAGCATAATCCTCTTTTTCTAATACATCACCTGGAACCAACCACGAGCCACCAATGCATAGAACACTACCTAATGCCAGATAATCACGATAATTTTCAGGGGAAATACCGCCAGTTGGACAGAAACGTACCTGTGGGAATGGGTCAGCAATAGCTTTCAGGGCTTTTACACCACCATTTGCTTCTGCCGGAAAGAATTTGAAGCAGTTTAAACCATAGCTCATACCTAGCATTAATTCAGAGACTGTAGAGATCCCCGGAATAAGAGGAATTGAACCAGTAGACGCTGCTTTTAACAACTCATCAGTCAATCCCGGACTAATGGCAAACTGAGCACCAGCTTCAGTGACGGCTGCCAGTTGTTTTGGATTAATGACTGTTCCAGCACCGATAATTGCTTCAGGAACTTCCCTGGCGATAAGAGGAATAGCTGCCAGTGCGCATTCAGTTCTCAGGGTGACTTCCAATACGCGTATTCCACCGGCAACCAGCGCTTTTGCTAATGGTACAGCATGTTCAATTTCATTGATTACAATGACAGGGACGACAGGGCCATCGGTCAAGATGTTTTCTGCAGATGTTTTCCAGTTATTCATTAGCAGTTTCTCTCGTCAAATCAGGCAGTAGGGATTTAAACTCCCTAATTATAAAAATGTCACTGAACCATGGCTCTTGCTTCAAGGCATCACGTCATGACATATCAGGATGGACAGAAGAACCTGGTGATTATAATCCCATGATTTCAATGACCATTTCATCTGGTTGATATTCGCTTTGTCGTAACAACGTGAAATTTCACTTAATTCCTCCATACTCCCGACTAACCTCTTTTGCCGCTCGCATAACAAGAGCACCAAGTTCAGTGACTCGATCATCAGAGATGCGCGATATTGGGCCGGAGATAGAAATAGCGGCAAAAGCCTCGTGATGCTCATCATAAATGCAGGCAGCAATACAGCGTAACCCAAGGGCATGTTCTTCATCATCAAATGAAAAACCCTGCTTACGAATTTGTTCAAGATTTTCTTTCAACGCGGCTGCTGTGGTATGAGTATGTTGTGTATAGGCGTGTAATCCTTTTTTATGCAGTAATTGTAGGCACTTTTGTTCAGACAGTGTGGAAAGGAGCGCTTTACCTGCCCCGGATGCGTGCATCGGTAACTGGCCGCCAATTGGGGCGGACATCCGCATTAGTGCATTACACTGCACTTGATCAACAATCACTGCTTCATACTCATCAATATTGAAAATAGCAAGATTGACGGTTTCACCCGAATCTTCCATTAGTTGGCGTAGAATCGGGTGAACTAATACCATCAGATTGCGGCTTTGCAGAAAGCTGCTGCCAACAACAAAAGCATGTGATGCAATTACCCACAATCCCAGATCGCCAATCTGACGAACAAAACCATGCTGCTGTAATGTGGTCAAAAGGCGGTGAGTGGTAGAATTGGGAAGGCCAGCCTGAATAGCAAGGTCAGTCAATGCGACTCCACTTTGTGAATCAGAAATATATTCCAAAAGGGACAGACCTCGGCTTAAGGATTGAACCTGACCGCTTGCAACGGCACTACCGGTTGTCATTTTAGTTTTCTTGGTACGTTTGCTGGCAATGGCGGAGCTCATAAGATTCCCTCTAGATTATTCTCTAATTACAGCATGACTGTGGTAGAAAAAATGGAATTTATTTTCGTTTTCTTATTATGGATGATAAAGAGGAAAAAAACACATCCGATGAGTAGAGGTAAAAATTACTTTTAGAGAGAGAGGAAGTATGGGCGTTAAGTATGAGCGTTGAAGGTGTAATCTCATCCCATAATGGGATGAGATTATATTACATCATATAGTTAATATGTTGATCAATCTTTGAACTTCAATCTTCAAACAGATTACGATGAAGTGTCTGAATTATCTGTTCTGCATCTTTGCCGGGCACGAGCAGACAAACATTATGGCTACTTGCTCCATAGCTGATCATACGGATATTAAAGGATTCCAGGGGGCCAAAAATCTCTTTTCCTAATCCTTTGGCCTGTGAAAGTTTATTGCCGATAATTGCTACCAGTGCCAAATCTTCTTCAACTTCCACACGACATAATGTTGAAAGCTCAGTCAGCAAGGCATTGGTCAGCAAACTGCCATTCGTGCTGGTGGAACCTGTGGTATCCAGTGTCAAAGCAACACTTACTTCTGAAGTGGTAATCAAATCCACCGAAATATTATGACGTGAGAGCAGGGTAAAAACTTCTGCCAGAAAACCTCTTGCATGTAACATTTTCAGGCTATGCAGGGTTAATAAAGTTTGTTTACGCCGCAATGCCAATGCCCGAAAGCGAGGTGGATTTTTCGTTTTGTCGCAAACCAGTGTACCGCCAGCCTGCGGTTTTTTACTCGAACCAACGAAAACAGGAATACCACTGCGGATGGCTGGCAATAGGGTAGCTGGATGGAGGATTTTGGCACCGAATGTTGCCATCTCGGCCGCTTCATCAAAAGCAATCTTATCAATACGTTTGGCCGTTGGGGCAACTCTGGGATCGGTTGTGTAGATCCCCGGAACATCCGTCCAGATATCGACACGCCGCAAGCCCAGTGCTTCACCAAGCAGGGCGGCGGAATAATCACTGCCGCCACGTCCTAATGTTGTTGTGCGGCCTTTTTCCTCTCTGCCGATAAAACCTTGTGTAATGACGATTGTGTTATTCAGGCGAGGTTGAAGATGTTCTGCCGCTAATATATTGAGCTGGTTTGTGTCAGGCTCTGCTTGTCCAAATTGATCATTGGTACGCATTATACGGCGGATATCAAACCATTCGACATCCGTATTGCGCTGACGTAACAATTCGGCAAACAGCAGTGTAGACATGACTTCCCCATGACTGACTAATTCGTCAGTCAACGCCTTAGATGTTGCCAGTGAGGCAGTTTCTGACAACGTTGTGATATTATCCAGCAAATGCTCAATCTCTTCTTTAAGCACAGCCGTTTCATTTAACCGCTTGACAATCGCATATTGAATATCACGGATCTGTTTCAGGCACTTCTCCCGTTTATCGTTATCGCAACCAGATGCTAATGTGACCAATAAATTAGTTACACCAGCGGAAGCTGATAAAACGACTACACGAACATCTCTGTTTGCCAAAATAATATCAGCACAGTTATTCATGGCATCAAAGTCTGCCACACTGGTACCACCGAATTTTGCAACAATATACTGCGAGTAGGGAGAAGATACTGCACTCATGGATGATAGCCTTCTGTTTTAGGAATAGAGAGTTAGTTTAGAAATAGAAGGTTAGAAATATCGGGTTCGCTTTGTTGAGTCAATGCTTGAGAATTAAGCATCAATATCTTTCATGATCAGAATGAAATTATCGTTTTTGCCTATATGTCCAATGGATGTCGAATTTGAAGGGGATAAGCAATTAGAGCTGGAAATAATGACTTATTTTGACCAATATCAGTCAGTAAAAGGAAAAAGAGATCCATCACAGCATTAACTTGTTACAATTCTATGCATTCCTATTGTTTATCTACAGTTGATAGAGAGCATCATTCATGAAAAACATCAACCCTAGCCAGACCGAAGCTTGGAAAGTATTGCAACAGCATTTTGAACAGATGAAGAGTGTTCACTTACGAGATCTGTTTGAACAGGATAAGGCGCGTTTTGCGACATTCTCTGCAACGTTTGACGATCAGATTCTGGTGGATTACTCCAAAAACCGTATTACTGCGGAAACATTGGAAAAATTACAGACATTGGCGAAAGAAACGGATTTATCTGGTGCTATCCATAGTATGTTTTCCGGTGAAAAGATTAACCGTACTGAAGATCGTGCTGTGCTGCACATTGCTCTGCGTAACCGCAGTAATTCTCCAATTTACGTAGATGGGGAAGATGTTATGCCGCAGGTGAATACAGTGCTGGAAAAAATGAAATCGTTCAGTGATCGTATCATTGGTGGAGAGTGGAAAGGCTATACCGGTAAAGCGATTACTGATGTAGTAAACATTGGTATTGGCGGCTCCGATCTCGGCCCATATATGGTGACTGAGGCGCTGAAAGCCTATAAGAACCACCTCAATATGCACTTTGTTTCCAATGTGGATGGAACCCATATTGCGGAGACATTGAAATCTTTGGCTCCAGAAACCACGCTATTCCTGATTGCCTCCAAGACCTTTACCACACAGGAAACGATGACTAATGCTCATTCTGCCCGTCACTGGTTCCTGCAAAGTGCAGGTGATGAAGCATATGTGGCTAAACATTTTGCCGCGCTTTCAACTAATGAGAAGGAAGTCAGCAAATTCGGCATTGATCCACAAAACATGTTTGAATTCTGGGATTGGGTCGGTGGCCGTTATTCCCTCTGGTCTGCAATAGGCTTATCCATTGCACTTTCCATTGGTTATGATAACTTCGAGCAGTTGCTGAGTGGTGCTCATGCTATGGATAAACACTTTGAGCAGACCGCACCTGAACAAAACATTCCTGTTCTGTTAGCGCTGATTGGCATCTGGTATAACAATTTTTTTGGCGCAGAAACTGAAGCGATTCTGCCTTATGATCAATATATGCACCGTTTTGCTGCATACTTCCAGCAGGGAAATATGGAATCAAACGGTAAGTATATTGACCGCAATGGTAATCCGGTAAATTATCAGACTGGGCCGATTATCTGGGGAGAACCGGGTACAAATGGTCAACATGCCTTCTACCAGCTTATCCATCAGGGTACGAAACTTATTCCATGTGATTTTATAGCACCTGCAATGAGTCATAATCCGGTTGCTGATCATCACAGCAAACTGCTATCTAACTTTTTCGCACAAACTGAAGCGCTGGCTTTTGGTAAAACTCAGGCGCAGGTGGAAGCCGAATTTGCTGCTGTCGGGAAGAGTGCACAGGATGTAGCCAATATTGTGCCGTTTAAAGTGTTTGAAGGTAACCGCCCAACCAACTCAATTCTGTTGCGTGAAATTACACCATTCAGTCTGGGCGCATTAATGGCAATGTATGAACACAAGATCTTTGTTCAGGGGGCAATTCTGAATATATTCTCATTCGATCAATGGGGAGTGGAACTGGGCAAACAATTGGCGAACCGTATTCTGCCTGAATTGCAGGGGACAGAAGTTGTGAATAGCCATGACAGTTCTACAAATGGTCTCATTAACCGTTTTAAAGAGTGGCGTTAATCTGATTTTCTATTTTATTTAATTTTACCCCCCAATAACACCATATATCGGGGGGACATTTTTTAATTTCCATAATTTGTTATCAACTTTTTATTTTATTAGTCTGCAACATGCTATCCTCACACTCCATTCGTTGTGCTGTCGGAGAAATTGATGTTCTCCGCAATTGGAAAATGACATGGCAGATGACACAATATTAACTTCTACACCTATTCACTGGTTTTCGGCTGATGAGATCAATACTCCGGAAAATATTTTAGACTGGCTGATGGAAGTCGGTTCAATGACACATCGTTTTGAACAACATTGCCATCATGTAACAGTTGCGCCATTTCGGGAATGTTTCATTACAACAGCAGATATTGGTGATGAAAGTGAGCATTTACCTGTAAGTGAAAAGTATTGGTTACGTGAAATTGTCTTATACGGGGATAATATTCCGTGGTTATTGGGGCGTACAGTAGTCCCTGAGGAAACATTAACAGGACCAGACAAAAAGCTGGTGGATGTTGGAACTGTTCCACTTGGGCGCTACTTGTTTAGTGGCAATAATCTGACACGGGATTATATTCAAATAGGTCAACAAGGACAGCGTTGGGCACGGCGCTCTTTGCTGCGGTTATCAAAGAAGCCTCTACTACTTACAGAAGTTTTTTTGCCGGAATCACCTGTATATAAAATAAATAATATGAAAAGGGAGAAATAGATTGGAGGTTAGTATGACGCGAAGTAAATGGCGCGCCTATTGCCGTTTAATGCGTATCGATAAACCCATTGGTATATTATTGTTATTATGGCCAACCTATTGGGCATTATGGATAGCAGCAAAAGGTATGCCGAACTTACATATCTTGCTGGTTTTCACTCTGGGTATCTTTTTCATGCGGGCGGCTGGATGTTGTATTAATGATTTCGCTGATAGGAAATTTGACGGGCATGTTGAACGGACAAAATTTCGTCCGCTCCCCAGTGGTGATATCAGCGAAAAAGAGTGCAAAATTTTGTTTGCCACACTTGTGTTGATCTCTTTTGCGCTTGTATTGACACTGAATAAAATGACGATTGCTTTATCCTTTGTCGCGTTGGGATTGGCATGGATTTACCCTTTCGTTAAACGGATCAGCAACTTGCCACAAGTTGTGTTGGGTGCAGCTTATGGCTGGTCAATTCCTATGGCTTTCGCTGCAGTAAGTGAGTCTTTACCATTACAGTGTTGGTTATTATTTCTGGCGAACATAATCTGGTCTGTAATCTATGATACTCAGTATGCAATGGTGGATCGTGATGATGATCTGAAAATCGGTGTAAAATCAACGGCAGTACTGTTTGGGCGCTTTGATAAGTTAATCATTGGTACTTTGCAATTTGTTATGCTGGTAATTCTCGTATCGGTTGGATGCATAGTGAATTTAGGGGGAATGTATTACTGGACAGTATTATTGGCAGGAGCGCTCTTCATCTATCAACAAAAATTGATTTCTGATCGTCAGCGGGAGTCTTGTTTTCAGGCATTCATGAACAACAATTATGTTGGTTTTATTTTGTTCCTCGGTATTCTTTTCAGTTATGTTTTTTAAGAGAACGGGCGCTAGCACCGCCCGTTAATCTTCTCTTTTTCAGAACGATCAACTTAAGAGCAATTCTATTCAGAATGTCAAAGCGTTATTTCTGATTTTCATCTGCTGGTTTTTGGTCATTGTACTCAGGAGGCATGCTGACACTCTCAATAGTCAGACGGATCTCTGGAGACATTAACTCACTCAATACCTGATAAAGAGCATGGGCACTTATGGTGACCATGTTACCACTATCGTGGATATATCCTTCTTCACGCAGCGTATTCACTGAGCAAGCAAAAACCGCTTTATCAAAGAATTCCGGCGCATTGATTCCATGTAGCACTGATAAACGTTGCGCCAGCATCCGGCTCTCTTTTTCCAATGTACCTCGACTGATATCGGGAGTTGCATTCAATAGAGAAAGCGTAATGGCATAGCGTTGTAATGTTTCCCGGATACCTGCTGCCAGCAATTGTAATGGACGGATACGCGCAGGATTGAGTACCAGTATCTCCTGCTCTTTATTACAAATCAGACATTGACGCGCCAGTTCATCAATTAATGTATTAACCACATCAGGCAACTCTTTCTTGCTATAGCGCATGAAAAGTTCTTGCTTAAGTAGAGGATAAATCAGTTGTACCTGCCTAAGCAACTCACTGCGGCTGATACGGCGGTGATGCATCACAATGCTGGAAATCAAAGATGGCAGGATCAACAGATGTTGGATATTGTTGCGATAATAGGTCATCAATACCGCATTTTCGCGAGGCAGAATAATAATATCCCCAAGACTGTCTTTTTCGACCTCAAATTTATTCATCCGTAAAGCATGATCCAACAGTTCTTCCGCTGTTTTGTTCGGTACTGTGACATCATTTGCGTAAGAAGCATAGCGCAACAATTGCATATAGCAGTCTAATTGCTCAATCAACTGTTCACGAGTAAGCGCTCGCTGGCGTGATGACAATAAGGCCGTGCTACATAAGTTAATTGCATTTGCGGCTGCGGCGTTATTGATGTTAACCATAATATTGCCAGCCAGCTTACTAACCGTTGGTGTTAACCATGCCGGGCGCTGCGCTTCTATTGGATCGATAGAATCACGCCATTCCGGAACATGCTGATTCAGATATTGTATTAATGGGATTGGTTCGCCAAAGTTCACATACCCTTGCCCCAGATTACGTAGTTTACGTAACCCACGAACCATCTGGAAAAACCCTTCTTTTTCTTTAGTTGCGCCCCGTAACTCTTTGGCATAAGTTGCGACCTCCATCACATGTTCATAACCGATATAGATTGGCACAACGGTGATGGGGCGTGATTCTCCGCGCAGCATTGCCTGTAATGTCATCGAAAGTGTACCGGTTTTCGGATCGAGCAGGCGGCCTGTCCGGGAACGTCCTCCTTCGACAAAATATTCAACAGAATAACCACGAGAAAACAGTTCTCCCAAATATTCGCGGAAAATTGTCGAATAGAGTTTGTTGCCTTTAAAAGTGCGGCGGATAAAGAACGCACCCAGGCGGCGGAATATTGGCCCTGCTGGCCAGAAATTCAGGTTAATACCGGCTGCAATATGTGGTGGAACCAGCCCCTGATGATAAAGCACGTAAGAAAGCAGCAAATAATCCATATGGCTGCGATGACATGGAACATAGACCAGCTCATGACCATCTTGAGCCAATTGGCGGGTCCGTTCGGCATTATGGACATTGATGCCCTGATAGAGGCGGTTCCACGTCCAGCTCAAAACACGGTCTGTTATGCGTACAGTTTCATAGGAGAAATCCGCTGCAATCTCTTCCAGCATATTGATAGCGTTCTGTTTTGCTTTCTCTGGCGAGATTTTCTTGCTACGGGCTTCATCGGTAATGGCTTTTTCAATGGCTTTGGATGCCAATAACTTTCTGAACAGATCCTGTCGGGCAGGTAAACGTGGCCCGACTGCTGCCAGACGTTGACGGGAATAGTGGATCCGTGCAACACGGGCAAGTTTATTGGCAATAATCGTATCCGTACCATGCTCATCGGCGATACTGCGCAATGAAACAGGCGTAGAGAAACGTACAAAACTATCCCGACCGAGCCACAGGATTGCAAAAAACTTCTGGATCCCATTGAGAAGGCGTAACTGTGGTGCTGTATTTGTTTCTTGCCCTTCACGTCCAGGAGAACGTCCAAACATCACGGAAACGGGCACCATCTGAATATCCAGATTAGGGTTATTGCGATGTAAGTCCAGATAAGAATGAAAAATCCTTACAGACTCATGCTTAGGCGCATAACAGCGAAACACTCGTGGGCCGTCATCAATAAAAACACAACTTGGGAGCTGTGCATCATCAATATCCAAAGGGGTTAAGGGATCTGGTAGATCTTGAGCCAGACATTGTTGACGCAGGGTCAATAAGTCGGCTTTTGAATGATACGGAAGCACATACAAAATAGGCCGTGTCGTATCAAGACTCAATTCTTGAATGGGAGCCGTTGGAATAAGCTTACTTTTTACTAAAAGTTTTATCGGTAAATTCAATAACTTGTAATATATTTTACGCCAAGCTGACATAACTGCTTTAAGCCTCTTATTAGCAATGCGTCGCAAGCATACCAGAAACAGATTTTGAGATCTGTGGAAATAAGATAATAATAAGAACTAAAAGTTATATTATCTTAAAACTATTATGATTATTGAAGAAAATTTTTATGGCGAATCAATCAACAGGCTTGAACCGTATTATTAAAGCGATGGGATATTCAGCAAAAGGTATTAAAGCCGCGTGGCAGAATGAGGCTGCATTTCGACAAGAGGTAATTTTAGCTATCTTAGCGATTATTGTGGTATTTTCATTTGATTTTGGCATTCTTGAAAGACTTTTTCTCATTAGCTCTGTCGTATTGGTGGTTATTGTTGAAGTGCTAAACAGTGCAATTGAGGCCGTGGTTGATCGAATTGGCAGTGAATATCACGAATTGTCAGGGCGAGCAAAAGATATGGGCTCTGCCGCAGTATTTTTAGCTGTTATTTTGGCACTGTTCATCTGGGTAACAATCATTGGGTCGCATTTTATACGCTAAGGTGATTTATTTTTCGTCAAAATTCGTTATTTAGCGGCTTTTACATTCTGACAGGTTCCCAATTCAATTTTAGCTGTATATACTCACAGTCAGACTGTATAAACAAACAGGGGGCGAAATGAAAGCATTAACTGCCAGGCAGCAACAGGTTTATGATTTGGTGCGTGACCATATTTCGCAAACGGGTATGCCACCGACACGTGCTGAGATTGCAGCACGCCTTGGTTTTCGTTCACCTAACGCAGCAGAAGAGCATTTAAAGGCACTGGCGCGTAAAGGGGTGATAGAAATTGTCGCTGGTGCTTCCAGAGGTATCCGTTTGCTGCTTGAAGAGGAAGATGAAGGTACGGGATTACCACTAATCGGTCGTGTTGCTGCTGGTGAACCACTATTGGCTCAGGAACACATCGAAAGCCATTACAAGGTGGATCCGGAATTATTTAAACCAAATGCTGATTTTCTATTGCGTGTTCGCGGTATGTCAATGAAAGATATCGGTATTATGGATGGTGATTTGCTTGCTGTGCATAAAACGCAGGATGTTCATAACGGGCAGGTTATCGTGGCACGGATTGAAGATGAAGTCACAGTAAAACGCTTCAAACAAACAGGAAACAGAATTGAACTGATTGCTGAGAATCCTGAATTTGAGCCTATTGTTGTGGATTTACGCGAACAGAATTTTACCATTGAAGGATTGGCAGTTGGTGTTATTCGTAACGGGGATTGGTTCTGATTGTAAAAGTGAATAATTACACTTTGCCATTTTGGGCGGTCATTTTTCATTATCCCAGCGAATCAAACGATTATCTGGGAATTTGGAAATTAATAAACTTATCAGTGATGACCGCCTAATAAAACGGATTTTAAAACTTATTCCGTACAGGTATTCATTTCATGGCAGGAAGAGCACAAGCCGTGAACTTCTATCACACTATGCCGCAGATGAAATCCTGCATCTTGCGCTAAATTTTGTATAGCTGATTCAATATATTTAGCATCCCGTTCGGTAACAGAACCACAGTTATCGCAAAGAAACATAGCTGATGTATGACAAGGTTCTTCAAAGTGATGACAAATCACATAGCTATTCGTAGATTCTATTTTGTGGACAAAGCCTTGTTCCAGTAAAAACTCCAACCCACGATAGACCGTTGGTGGCTTTGCCTGTGGCTCAACTTCACGAAGCAGATCCAGCAAATCATAGGCACTTATTGCACCTGGTTGTGCTGAAATTAAACGCAGAATTTCAAGGCGTTGAGGTGTCAAACGAACCCCTCGTGACAGGCAGATTGCCTCAGCCCGTGTCAGTAACTTTTTTTGGTTGATAGTTTTCATTACATTCTTCACACTCAGCATATGCCAATGGTTGTAATGTTATCATGTTTTTTCAATTCATAGCTGAAATCTACTTAATGGCCATGTCCCTATCATTCTTTTTGATTATTAATTAATAAATTAGTTTTCTTGGTTTTTGGGTAGAGACTACGACTGTTAAATTGGGTTATTTACCAAATAGCTAAGCCAGTAATAACAATACCAATTTTCTGTAGAACTATTGAAATAGACTTTAATTATGACTTTTTAAGTATGATAAATAAAAATATTTCAGAATCGTATTCTAATAAAAAATAAGTATTATTTGTTATTGTTTTAATTAACCTCAGCTCTTCTTAAGTGCTATCTGCGTGAGGGCGCTTTTCTATGGTTTTTCTATGGTATAGTAGGCCATTATTTACCTCTCAGGCATCAGTACACCATTTGGTGTGGTGTACTGGATGGTGTACTGATAATCTCAAAATAGCCTAAAATGCACGAAAATATACAGACACAAAAATGTAGTAAATTCACTGTAATATCAAAGGATACAAGGAAATTCAAACCTTCCCGCTTCTCCGTTGCGCCCATGTTGGACTGGACTGACCGCCATTGCCGTTATTTCCATCGCCTGTTAAGTAAAGAAGCGCTGCTTTACACAGAAATGGTCACCACAGGCGCAATTATTCATGGCAAAGGGGACTATCTGGCTTATAACGAGCAAGAACATCCATTGGCATTGCAATTAGGGGGCAGTGAACCCCAGGCATTGGCGCACAGTGCTGAGATCGCGCAACAGCGTGGTTACGATGAAATTAATTTGAATGTCGGTTGTCCGTCTGATCGTGTGCAGAATGGCCGTTTTGGTGCCTGCCTGATGGGAGAGGCTATGCTGGTAGCCGATTGTGTCAAGGCGATGCAGGATGTGGTAGATATTCCTGTCACAGTTAAAACCCGTATCGGTATTGATGAGCAGGATAGCTACGAATTTTTGTGTGATTTCATAGATACTGTCGTAAAAAACAGTGAGTGCAATCATTTTGTGATCCACGCTCGCAAAGCATGGTTGTCTGGTTTGAGTCCAAAAGAAAACCGCGAAATTCCGCCTTTGGATTATCCACGGGTCTATCAATTGAAAAAAGATTTTCCACAACTGACAATTTCCATTAATGGTGGAATTAAGTCATTGGAAGAAGCGAAGCAGCATTTACAGCATGTTGATGGTGTGATGATTGGACGGGAGGCTTACCAAAATCCCTCTATTCTGGCGAAGGTCGACCGTGAATTATTTGACCAAACCGTTCGCGTGATAGATACCGTTGAGGTAGTTAAGGCGCTTTATCCTTATATCGAACAAGAATTGTCAAAAGGCACTTATTTAGGGCACATTACCCGCCATATTTTGGGGGTTTTTCAGGGGATTCCCGGTGCACGTCAATGGCGTCGTCATTTGAGTGAGAATGCGCATAAACCCGGAGCTGACATTATGGTTGTTGAAAAAGCATTGGAAATGGTAACAGAGCGGATGTAATCCGCTCAGGCGCTTTGTTCAAAAAGGGAATCATGGTATCAACAAACTGGAACCGTGAGTTGCACGGCTTTCCAGTGTCCGGTGTGCTCTTACCGCTTCGCTTAGTGGAAATTTCTGATTTTCTCGAACATCTACATTGATTTTACCGCTGGCAATAAAATCAAACAGGATTTTGCTGGCTTCAATCAACCCCTTGTGTGTAGTGATATAACCATTAAGAGAAGGTCGGGTAAGAAATAGTGAACCTTTCTGATTGAGAAGTCCGACATTCACTCCTGTTACTGGTCCTGAGGCATTACCGAAACTGACCATCAATCCTCTGGGGGCTAAGGAATCAAGTGAATCCAGCCACGTAGCCTGACCAACGGAATCATAAACCACATCAACTTTTTTTCCGTCAGTAAGTTCCAAAATACGTTCCACAATATTTTCACGGTTATAATTGATGGTCTGCCATGCACCCGCAGCTTTGGCAAGGTTGGCTTTTTCGTCTGAACCGACTGTTCCAATCAATTTTGCACCTAATGCCTTTGCCCACTGGCAGGCAATCAAACCGACACCACCGGCTGCGGCATGGAATAGGAAAGTTTCACCTGCTTGAACCTTGTGTGTCTGATAGAACAGATAATAAACTGTTAGTCCTTTTAAAAGAGAAGCAGCCGCCTGTTCAAATGAAATTGCATCCGGCAGGATAGCTAATTTGCTGGCAGGAACATTATGTACTTCACTGTATGCGCCCAAACCGGATTGAGCATATGCCACACGATCTCCAACTTTGATGTATGACACATTTGAGCCAACTTTTGTGACAACTCCCGCAGCTTCCGTCCCTAATCCACTGGGAAGACCTGCTGGTGGGTAGAGGCCACTACGTACATAGGTATCAATATAATTAATTCCGATAGCTTTATTCTCAATCTGTATTTCATCAGGTGCAGGATCAGTAGGCGTAAATTCACAATATCGGAGTACTTCTGGGCCGCCAGTGGCGGAAAATTCGATGTGTTTTGCCATTGGTAACTCTCTCATTCTTTAAGAAATATTGGGAACAACCTCGTACGTTTGTAATGGAATCGTTGTAAACGGCGATAATATCCCCGAAATCATTGCAGACTATATATAATTACTCAAGGTTGTTTTCATGGCGTATACTGGTGCGCTATTTCGTTCTTGTTTAGTGGATTGATGTGGTACATGGCTGGAAGAAAACCAACTAACAACAGTATGGCTGAACCAAAAGATCGCCAAGTGGAAGGGCTGAAACTTCCACCACACTCTTTGGAAGCAGAGCAATCCGTGTTGGGCGGTTTGATGCTGGATAATGAACGTTGGGATAACGTATCTGAACGTGTTACCAGTAATGATTTTTTCAGTCGCCCACATCGGCGTATTTTTGCTGAAATGCAGCGTTTGCTTGAAACGGGCAAACCTATCGACCTGATTACATTATCAGAATCCTTGGAGCAAAATGGAGAGCTGGATAATGTCGGTGGTTTTGCTTATCTGGCAGAATTGTCAAAGAATACTCCAAGTGCGGCGAACATTAATGCTTATGCGGATATTGTCCGTGAACGTGCTGTTGTTCGCGATATGATCGCCGTTGCTAATGAAATTGCAGATGCGGGATATGATCCACAAGGGCGTACCAGTGAAGAATTATTAGATCTGGCGGAATCAAGGGTATTCCAGATCGCAGAAAATAGGGCGAATAAAGACGAAGGCCCGAAAGGAATTGAGCAGATCCTGGAAGAAACGGTTGAACGAATTGAACAATTGTATCAACGTCCGCATGACGGTGTGACAGGAGTTTCTACTGGTTATCAAGATTTGGATAAGAAAACTGCTGGCTTGCAAAAATCTGACTTAATCATTGTCGCGGCACGTCCTTCAATGGGTAAAACCACTTTTGCGATGAACTTATGTGAAAACGCGGCGATGATGCAGGATAAACCTGTTTTGATTTTTAGTCTGGAGATGCCCGGCAATCAGATCATGATGCGTATGTTGGCGTCTCTTTCCCGTGTAGATCAAACACGTATTCGTACTGGTCAGCTTGATGATGATGACTGGGCACGTATTTCCAGCACTATGGGAATTTTGCTGGAAAAACGCAATATGTATATTGATGATTCATCCGGTTTGACCCCTACTGAAGTGCGCTCCCGGGCAAGAAGAGTTTTCCGTGAAAATGGTGGGCTTAGCCTGATTATGATCGATTACCTGCAATTAATGCGGGTGCCTTCCCTATCTGACAACCGTACCTTGGAAATTGCTGAAATATCCCGATCACTCAAAGCATTGGCAAAAGAACTCCAGGTCCCTGTTGTTGCATTATCTCAGCTTAACCGTAGTCTGGAGCAGCGGGCTGATAAAAAGCCCGTTAACTCAGACCTGCGTGAATCAGGCTCTATTGAACAGGATGCTGACTTAATCATGTTTATTTATCGTGATGAGGTATATCACGATAATAGTGAAATGAAAGGCGTGGCAGAAATTATCATTGGTAAACAGCGTAATGGTCCTATCGGTACAGTGAGGCTAACGTTTAATGGTCAATGGTCACGGTTTGATAATTATGCAGGACCAAGCTACAGCGATGAATAAGTAGTAATAAATAACGTATTAATTGAAAACCTACTGACCGGAAAAGAATAAAAAGGGGACAAAATGAAAGCGGCAACTGCTGTTATCGACCGCCGCGCTCTGCGACATAACCTGCAACAGGTCAGGGCGAAAGCCCCGAACAGTAAATTGATTGCAGTTGTGAAAGCAAACGCCTATGGACATGGTTTATTAGAAACTGCGTATACAATGGAAGACGCTGATTGTTTTGGCGTTGCACGAATAGGAGAAGCATTGGCTCTGCGCAGTAATGGAGTTATCAAGCCAATCCTGCTTCTGGAGGGATTTTTAGGGGTGTCAGACCTCCCTGTTTTAGTTGTCAATCATATTGAAACCGTGGTGCACAACATCGAACAACTTGAAGCTCTGGAACAGGCTGATCTATCTCACCCAATTAAGGTGTGGATGAAGTTGGATACAGGGATGCATCGTCTTGGTGTTCGTCTGGATGAAGCAGAATATTTTTATCAACGCTTGAGTCGCTGCCATAACGTCGAACAGCCCATTAAGATGATCACCCACTTTAGTCGTGCCGATGAACCACTGGTGGATACAACTCCCCTGCAAATTGAACATTTTATGTCATTTATTGCGGGCAAAGCGGGTGAAAAATCGATTTCAGCATCTGGGGGAATTTTGTTGTGGCCACAGGCACATCTGGATTGGGTTCGCCCTGGTATCATGATGTATGGTGTATCGCCGATGGCAGATAAAACTGCGGCTGATTTCAACTTAATGCCAGCGATGACATTGAAATCTAGCTTAATTGCTGTACGCAAACACAATTCAGGTGAAGCGGTAGGTTACGGCGGTACTTGGGTTAGTGAACGCGATACATATTTAGGTGTTGTCGCAATCGGATATGGTGATGGTTATCCCCGCAGTGCTCCATCAGGCACCCCCATCTTTGTTAATGGACGTGAAGTTCCTCTTGTTGGCCGGGTTTCCATGGATATGATTACGGTGGATTTGGGGCCTGATTGTCAGGACAAAGTGGGGGATGAAGTTATTCTCTGGGGAACAGTCCTGCCTGCTGAAAGAATTGCAGAATATACAGGGATTAGTGCTTATGAACTGATCACGAAACTAACTTCACGTGTTGCAATGGAATATCTGGACGAATAATCAGGCTAAGTTATATTGCCTGTCATATGTGTTTTTATGTCACTGTTTTTATACCATTATTTTTATACAACAGTTTTTATGCTAACTAAGTAGCAGGGGGAGTATAACATCGTGTTCCAGAATGTTGAAGCTTACGCAGGTGATCCTATACTTTCGTTGTTGGAAACGTTTAAAAAAGACACCCGCGTAGAAAAAATTAATCTGAGCGTTGGGTTGTATTACGACGAACAGGGTATAACACCTCAATTGCAGGCTGTTGCAACCGCAGAAGAACAAATGAAAGTTTTGCCACAGTCTGCGTCTCTTTATCTCCCCATGGAAGGTTTGCTTGGTTACCGACTGGCAATTCAAGAATTACTGTTCGGTAAAGGTCATCCGTTGTTGCAGCAAAATCGTATTGCAACGATTCAAGCCGTTGGAGGCTCAGGCGCACTAAAAGTTGGTGCTGACTTTTTGCATCGTTATTTCCCTGATTCTGAAGTGTGGTGTAGTGATCCGACATGGGAAAACCACGCTTCAATTTTCTCTGGAGCAGGGCTCAAAGTAAATTATTACCCTTACTTTGATGATAAAACCAAAGGGGTAAGATTTGATGAAATGCTGGCAACCTTCCGACAATTGCCAGCAAAAAGCATTATTCTGATGCACCCTTGTTGTCATAATCCAACCGGCTCTGATCTTACTAATGAACAATGGGATCAGGTAGTTCAGGTCGCCAAAGAGCAGGCGTTGATCCCATTCCTTGATATTGCTTATCAAGGGCTTGCTGATGGAATGGAAGAAGATGCTTACGCGATTCGGGCAATGGCAAATGCAGAATTACCTTGTTTGATCAGCAATTCGTTTTCAAAAATCTTCTCCCTGTATGGTGAGCGTGTTGGTGGATTGTCCGTTATTTGTGATGATGCCAAAACGAGTGAATGTGTTCTGGGGCAATTGAAAGCCAGTGTACGTCGGATTTATTCCAGCCCACCGACTTTTGGTGCTCAGGTTGTAACAAGAGTCTTAGCTGAGCCGTTACTAAAAGCGCAATGGTTGAAAGAAGTTGAGCAGATGCGGTTACGCATTCTGGAAATGCGTACGGTATTGGTTAGCGTATTGAAAAATGTGTTGCCAGAGAAAAACTTTGATCACTTGCTGAAACAACGTGGTATGTTTAGCTATACTGGCTTTAGCCCTGAACAGGTTAATCGCCTGCGTAGAGAATTTGGAGTCTATCTGATTGGTTCTGGCCGGGTTTGTATGGCCGGCGTGAACCATCATAACGTACAGCGTGTTGCAGAATCATTTGCGGCAGTGAGTCAGTGATTTTTATTCCCTGAATATTTGGGGAATTGATGAAGATAATCACTACAGCCCTTTGTTCTGGTATTAGGCAAAGGGTTTCTTTTCTTCTACAGATATCTCTATTTAACTTGGATTCGCCTAAT
>NZ_CAWMEB010000445.1:0-7161 GCF_963866145.1 Xenorhabdus sp. NBAII XenSa04 | reverse complement strand
ATTATGAAAGCTTATTTATTGACATGCGACGTCTCTAAGGTGTTCTAATTTTGTTAATTTACCAGATGGTCTTCTTTATGGATTATGTGATACACAAATGTTGTAGATGTAGTTAATGATGATTCATTAATACGATCGGTGGAGAAAAAAATGCAACAGTTAACCAGTTATATATGTGGTGCCTGGGTTTATGGGAAAGGTAATGCCAGAACTATTCACCATGCAGTAAATGGTAAGGCCCTGTATCAGGTATGTTCAGATGGGCTACCACTGGCTGATAGTCTCAGTTATGCCAGGGAAAAAGGGGGCAAAGCCCTCGCGGCTATGACATTCCAGCAGCGGGCTCAGATGATGAAAGCCGTTGCAAAGCATCTGATTGCTAATAAAGAAGCCTTGTATGCTATTTCAGCGGAAACCGGAGCGACCCGTTCGGATGGTTGGATCGATATTGAAGGAGGCATTGCGACGTTATTTTCCTATGCGGGTCTGGCAGGACGTGAGTTACCGGATGATGTTCTGTGGCCGGAAGATGAGATGATCCCACTGTCGAAACAGTCCCAGTTTGTCGCTCGCCATGTTCTGACCTCTCGTCCCGGTGTTGCACTACATATCAATGCGTTTAACTTCCCTTGCTGGGGAATGTTGGAAAAACTGGCTCCGACCTGGATGGCGGGTATGCCGGCAATTATCAAACCTGCGACCGCATCAGCACAATTAACACAAGCGATGGTGAAATTGATCCTTGATAGTGGTTTAGTGCCGGAAGGTGCACTGCAACTGATCTGCGGTGGTATGGGTGATCTGTTTGATCATCTCGATTATCAAGATGCGGTCACTTTTACAGGTTCAGCTCAGACTGGGCAGAAATTGAGGATTCATCCACGGTTGATTGAAAAATCAATTTCATTCACGATGGAGGCAGATTCCCTTAACTGCTGTATTTTAGGGGAGGATGTCACGCCGGAAATGCCGGAATTCGGTGTGTTCATTAAGGAAGTTGTGCGTGAGATGACGGTAAAAGCAGGGCAAAAATGTACGGCTATCCGGCGTATTATTGTGCCGGTCAGTCAACTTGAGGCGGTTAAACAAGCGTTGCTTAAACGTCTGTCTGGTGTAGTGGTGGGCGATCCTGCTTTACCGGATGTACGTATGGGAGCATTGATCAACCTTGAACAACGGGATGAGGTCCAATCCAAGGTTGATGAGCTGTTACACAGTGGCTGTGAATTACTGTGCGGCGGTGCGTTGGATAAGTTAGTGCTGGCAAATAATACCCACAGCGATGGGGCGTTCTACCCGCCAACTCTGCTTTATTGTACAGAGCCGATGACCAATCAGATCGTACATGAAACGGAAGCCTTTGGGCCGGTTTCCACTTTGATGGCTTATCAGGACACAGAACAAGCGATTGCTTTGGCTTTGATGGGACAAGGTAGTCTGGTGGGTTCATTGGTCACGGCAGATGAGCAAATTGCGATGCAGGTTATCCGGGCAACAGCTTGTGCTCATGGCCGTATGTTGATTCTGGATGAGGCGGCATCAGAGGAATCCACAGGACACGGTTCTCCGTTACCTATGTTGGTACATGGTGGGCCGGGACGTGCTGGTGGTGGTGAAGAGTTGGGAGGATTGCGTGCGGTGAAACACTATATGCAGCGCACTGCAATTCAGGCCAGCCCAAGTATGCTGGCGGCTATTGGTCGTGAGTGGGTGCGCGGTGCAAAAGTGAAGGAAGCTCCTGTCCATCCGTTCCGTAACTATTTCGAACAAATTGAAATTGGGGAAAGTCTGTTGACGGCTCGCCGGACGGTGACGGAAGCGGATATCGTCAATTTCGCCTGTCTGAGCGGGGATCATTTTTATGCTCATATGGATAAAATTGGTGCGGCTGAATCCCTGTTTGGTGAGCGTGTGGCGCATGGTTACTTTGTTGTATCGGCTGCTGCCGGGCTGTTTGTTGATGCGCCTGTCGGGCCAGTATTGGCGAATTATGGTATGGAAAACCTGCGCTTTATTGAACCAGTGAAAATTGGCGATACGATTCAGGTTCGGTTGACCTGCAAGAAGAAGATTAAGAAAGTTCAGAAGACCCCGGATGACAAGCCACAAGGTGTTGTCATTTGGGATGTGCAAGTTTTGAATCAGGAGCAACAGCCTGTCGCTCTTTACAGCATCCTCACACTGGTGGAGCGGCGGCAGAGGGATTATGTTTAACTCGTTAATATGCTCTAAATAAGAAAGATGAAGTGCCTGAGGAACAATATTAATAAAACAAAGTGGTGATATTCCTCAGGCCAATTTTTACATTTACATCCAGAATTCGGGTTGATCATGATTATTGGAGAGCGAAAGTTGCAGCTTTTTGAATAGTTCTTCTAAGCTCGAAATTAAATAAGGGATAAATTTTTCGTTTCCTAAAGTACGTGTAAAGATATCATTTGGCAAAAAACGCTCCATTTCCGCCATGAACGCTTGACCAGTGATCACTTCTGGTAAGGATTGGCGGCACTGTTCGAGTAAGGTAGTAAAATTTGTCAGTTTGTAGTCAGCAATTTTTTTCTTCACCAAATCAGTGTCTAATTTGGCATTTTGTTGTTGTAACCAAACCAAATCCCAAATGTCCCGATGGCTCACATAATTTCTGGTAGCAGGTAATGCAATCAGTTTGTCTGCCATAATTTCATCTAAGGTTTCGACATGTATCAAGGTATCATTGTAACCATCGGGCAGAGAATCGTAGTTATTACGTAATGGTAAAATATTTCGGGTATAAGCAGGAATATTGGCAACTTCAATCTTAATGCGTTGTTTGGGTAAATCTTTTCTATCGGGAGAAGTAATAACAGCAATCTGCCATTTGTTGATTTTAAGTTCAGAATATTCAGGCTGTTGTTTTAGTGTTTCTGGCTCTTTTACTGTGACTTCTAAGCCATATCGTGTTCCAATGTAATCTTCAATACATTGCTTCATATCTGTTAATTGGCTGAATGAGAAATCGTTTCCACCAGCGAAGTCTAGGTCTTCACTAAAACGGTTGCCCCCGTAACAGAGGCGTAAAGACGTCCCTCCCTGAAAAATAAGGTCATCAAGTAATCCACTCTGCTCAAGACAAAATAAGATGTCATAATGGAGAATTTCTTTTTCAATAACGGGTCGCATATGTTTTATTTGACCATTTTGCAAAATGTGATCGACCAGTTGTGAGAAATCTGCACGATTAATCCTCATAGATTATCTCCTTTTCAACTAAATGTGTATTTCTACCCACTCGTTTTAGGTCACGGTAGGCGGCTTGTTTACTTGCCAGGCGGAGTGGTCTGCCAATTTCTTTGATATTGCAGATAATGTCGGGAACTGACCTTTTTGTGTGTGTAAATTCAATGATACCGAAAGGGGTTTTGTAGGTTCCTTTACGGCCTGTAGTCATCACTGTCAGCCGATCAATTGGAATTTGTGAAATGGCACCGTATTCAGATAGTGCAGATTCTAAGCTGACATAGTTGTATTCACCTCTTCTCATTGCCTTGGCAATGAGTTCCAGCGTGTTTAATCCTTTACGTTGCGATAGGCTAAATACGTAAATGCCTTTAGAAGCGCGTAATAATACACCGTGCTTAACGAGACGGTGCAGGCTGGCTTCAAAGGCACGTTTGCTGTCCTCTGAAAAAATTTTGGCAAGATCTTTAGTGGTGAAGACATAGCGGCCTTGTTGATCAAATTTACTCAGTCGTTGAATAGCGGTAGTTTGATTCATGGTATTAAGTCTACACTTATATCACTTTTAAATGTGGTTTATGTAAATATAATAGCATCTGATTAAGTGGACATAAACCACATTTAAAGGAGATATTTGTGTCTATCTGGTAGGGAATTTTTTTATATTTTTAAGGTAAGTTGAGCCAGATGGGTGATGATAGGAGCGAATATTATGTAATGTAGCAGGATGATAATCGTGGATATTTTCTTGCAAATCTGGGTATATCGTCATACCTGCTTCAAGGTTTATATCGACAACTTGCCTGCAAGATACGAATAATGGTTTCGGCCCCGCTGCGATTAGGGTTGATGCGGATCATGCGTTTCTCCAGGGTGGGATCCGCCTGACGAAATGTGCCGGAAATTCGGTAAAACAATGGGGGAATTTCAAATTTCGATTCGGCACCGACGGGATAAGGTAATGCACCCAATGTGTGTGCTGTGGTCAGTACGGCATCTGCAATCGGTTCGTGAAATTCCACTAAGACAACTTTTGACTGAGCGTTGGCGATAAATGCCCGCTTCACTTGTGGCACTTCGCCCTGATTCAGCCTTGTTACCAGAGATTCATTCACTTCAGATTGCACTGCGTGCATGACCGGGGCGAATACTAACCCACGTAATGCTTCCATCGCCTGATAACCTTGAATCTGGCAGCCACCGGAGTACATGCCGTGGCGCAATTTATCAATCGCAGTCTGTTGGCCGATAACCACGCCTACACCTTGTGGCCCCAGTAATTTGAAGCAAGAAAAGGCAGAAAGGGTTGCGCCGTATTCACAACCAATATGTGGCACTTTCATTGCGGCATAATTGTCATCTACCAATGAAGGAATATGGTATTGATTTAAGATGGCAATGATATCTTGCAGGGCATAGTAATCATCGATTTTTTGCCGTGTATGCTGGATCAGGCAGGCTACTGGCTGATATTGCTTAATGCTGATCTCTAGTTGGTTTGTACAGTTGAAATCGGCATATACAACATTAAGACCCATTTGTTCAATCGATGTTTTTGTTGTGGGATAAACGGGGGCATCATGCACCAGTAATGTCTCGTGAGGACGAAGCAGTGCCGCCAACCCGGCACGTAAAGCGCCGGTTCCGGCACCATTGACAAAGGCCGATGCTTCAGCCCCGAAGTACTCGGCGATTACCCTTTCAATACGCTGAGTCATCCGGGGTTGATGGAGATCCGGGACTAATCCCAGATCGCCTTGTGAGAGAAAATCAGCTCCGGGAAAGTGACGACAGATAATATCCACCAACTTAAATTGCTGCTGTTGGGCTTGTGTCATAGTCATACTATTCAGTGGATAGCTTTTCAGTAGATAGCTTTGCAATGAAGCTGTTTTCATTCTCTTACTTTATTCCTGTTAATTGATTCCTGCTAAATAGAGCACGTTGGCAAGAATACCTACCGCAATGGTTGCAATCGGGCCGATTGCCATTTCAACCAAAGGACGTTTGGAAGTCCGGTTGAGCAGGTAGATACCTGCCACAATCATAAAGCCCATACCCGGCAGAATCGCGTTGGAAGCAATCATACCACCAACTAACAGGGCGACTTCGAGCATTTTGGTGATCGCGGTACGAATATGGCCACTACAGGCTTTAACGCCGGGGTATTTATCCAGCCAGATTGCAATTTTCGCCAGCAACTGGATCTCAATAAACATAGTGATACCGCCTGCAATAAAGGCGAGCCACGGGGTATTGGTTGCCAGACCTGCTACAAAGACGAATTTCATCCCGTTGGGGCTATACACGCCGGTGGCGATTGCCGTCGTACCGACCAGTGGAACAAACCCAATGGCACGAGCCAGCGCCACCAGCAAGGCGTTGGTTTGTTCATCTTGCGCCATTAATTGCAGTGATACCGGACCTTCTGCCAGCAGGCTGAAAGACATGGTAGCCGCACTTGCAGTCAGACCACCACAGAGAATGAGGAGCCATTTGTTTTTTTGAATACGTTCAATACGGGTCGAAAACAGGCCCACTAAGATTTCATTAGCGCCTTTTGGTGCTGCTGAGGTTTGATTTGTTGATGGTGTATTATCTGCAAGATGTGCCGGGCGTTCACGCATGGCAAAGTAGAACATTGCGATCATCGACAGCAGCAAAGCCGCTCCATTTGGATCGACGCTGACAGGTTTTTCGATTAAACCACCAAAACTGAGCGGGCCAGCGGCTTTGGTCGCCAGATAACCAATCAAAGCGGTTAACATCACTAACAACCCTTTGCGGTAGCCATATTGGTAGCCGACGACCATCGCAGGGAACAGGGCAAAACAGGCCACAATCGGATCGCCGACTTTTTTCAGATCGTCGGTGAAATTAACCGGCAGCATGGCAAAGAGTTCCACCACTGAACGCAGCCCTGCCAGTAAGGCAATGGCGTACAGCGCGCCAATAATACCTGAAGCGATAAACCCTCTGCGGCTGTTGGCACACCAGATACCAATCATGTCCGTGCCGAGCAACAGGCTGTGAACCAGTACGATTGGCGCTGTCAGCGAAAAGGGAATACCAAATCCCACAACCAGACCGATGCTTAGGGCAAAGCTCGTCGCAGCGAGTGCTTTACGACTCATTCGCCCTTCAAGATATTCAGGAAGCAGTGGACGCAGACCATCATGGAAAACAGCGATACCACGGTTTGCCATCATGGCAGCAATCGCACCAATTGCCGCCAGTAATCCTGCTTTAAAGGGATCGACTTCCATCAATCTCGTCAGGAAATCATGAAAATGTTGCATGATATGCTCCTTATTGAGAAATAGTCGTATTTTGAGAAATGATCGAGTTAATGATCACAGGCAGAACAATGTCGATATCTTGCCCTGTAAAGCCAAACGCTTTTTTGCCTGCTTTCACATGAGCAATAATCTCATCGTCCGGTAAGATTTTTCCCGGCATGCCAATGGTGGCACAGCGATCTAAGCCGATAAGTGCAATAGCGATTGCCAGTGCTCCACCTCCTCCGGTATTACAGGCACCAAAATAGTAATCGGCATCGCCATTTTTAATCGCCATAGATGCTTCGATATCATTCATGATGACAATTGAGGTAGCTTTATTTCCTGCCAGTTGCCGGATACATTCGGCTATTTTTTCTTTTTCTATTTGTCCACCAACGACAAATTTCATGTTGTTATCCCTCTCTTTAAATTATCTTTTATAAGATATTGTTTATTTTTTGGAAAAAAGCGTATTGAAAAAGTGATGCCGGAAGAATTGTGCAGGGTTGTCACGTAACATTCGGTCTATCTGTGTTTGGGTAAAGTCGGCTGCCCGCAGCATCGGAACGAATACAGTCAGTAAGTAATCGAAACCAATTCCTCCGTTGCTTTTCAGATGAGAACGGCGGGTTATATCTTGCGAGAGCATCACTCTGTCGAGTAG
>NZ_CAWMEB010000444.1:0-337 GCF_963866145.1 Xenorhabdus sp. NBAII XenSa04 | reverse complement strand
GCAGCCTCGACGGGATTGGTGCCCCGCCAGTACAGTACCGGAGGAAAGACAACCTTATTGGGGATCAGTAAACGGGGTAACAAGACACTCCGACAACTGTTGGTGCTCTGTGCCCGAACGTTCATACTGCATATCGAGCATAGAAAGGGCAAACTGGCTGACTGGGTTAAGCAGCAACTTGAACGAAAACATTCTAATATTGTAGCCTGTGCATTGGCTAATAAACTTGCCCGGATAGCATGGGCTATTACAACACAACACACGGTATTTGAAGCTTAAATCAAGCCTGTTGTGAACAAATTTGAAACGAGACCCCACTGGTTTTGCGAAGACTGAT
>NZ_CAWMEB010000443.1:0-20706 GCF_963866145.1 Xenorhabdus sp. NBAII XenSa04 | reverse complement strand
GAATCCTCCCGGATGCGCCATTTTGAGTAAACCCCTGTCTTATTAAGACAGGGGTTTTTCATTTTTATTCTGCTATACATTATATTTTCTTTACCATTCGACGATTATAATTCGTTCAATAACATATCATCAGGACTATGTAATCAGCGACAACTTGACTTGTTTGATATAAAGTAAACGCTCAGTAATAATCTTCTTAAAACTCCACGGGAGGTCAAATTGATCCCGGATGTATCAAAAGCATTGTCATGGTTAGAGGCAAACCCTACCGTTTTAGATGGTATTTGTCGCGGTGTTGAACGTGAAACTTTGCGTGTTACTCCAGATGGTCATTTAGCTATGACAAAGCATCCAGAACCACTTGGTGCTTCCTTAACACATAAATGGATTACAACCGATTTTGCTGAATCTTTATTGGAGTTTATTACTCCTGTTGATAGTGATATAAAAAGAACCCTTGATTTTCTTAAAGATTTACATCGATATACTGCGAAAAATCTGATAAATGAAAAAACCTGGCCTTTGAGTATGCCATGCTTCATTGATAAAGAAGAAGACATCACTCTGGCGCAATATGGCAAGTCCAATATAGGGCGCTTTAAGACCCTGTATAGAGAGGGATTGAAAAATCGTTATGGTGCATTAATGCAAACTATCTCTGGCGTGCACTATAATTTTTCATTGCCGATAAGTTTCTGGCAGGCGTGGTTAGGTGTAAAAGATGCTGAAAGCGGAAAAGAACAAATTTCGGACGGATATTTTAAACTGATCCGTAATTATTACCGATTTGGTTGGGTAATCCCTTATTTGTTTGGTGCATCCCCGGCGATTTGCTCTTCATTTTTACGTGGAAGAGATACTGCGCTATCCTTTGAACAGACCGAAAAAGGAACTAGTTACTTACCTTATGCGACTTCTTTGAGGATGAGTGATTTGGGGTATACCAACAAATCACAGAGTGATCTGAATATTACTTTCAACAATCTTCATACGTATGTTGCGGGCTTGAAAAACGCAATTCATAAGCCATCAGCAGAATTTGCAGATCTGGGGCTTAAAAAAGAGGGTAAATACCTACAACTCAATACCAATGTTCTTCAAATAGAAAATGAACTATATGCACCGATACGTCCTAAACGGGTAACCGGAGAAGGGGAATCACCTTCCGATGCTTTACTTCGTGGTGGTGTAGAATATATAGAAGTTCGTTCTCTGGACATAAACCCGTTCACAGCGATTGGTGTTGATGAAACACAGCTCCGTTTTCTCGATCTATTCTTGATATGGTGTGCTGTCGCGGATTCACCTGAAATGAGCGATGAAGAGTTGGACTGTTGTCGTAAAAATTGGAATAAGGTGATCCTGGAAGGACGCAGACCAAACTTGGATATTGGTATTGGCTGTGGAGCGAAGCAGCAGCCACTGAAGATAGTTGGACAAGAGTTATTCGCAGATTTAGAGCGTGTCGCTGAGGTTTTGGATAGTTGCTCTGGAACGCAATATCAGTCAGTCTGTAGAGAGTTGGTTGGTATGTTTGAGGATCCATCATTAACATTTTCAGCTCGTGTATTAGATCGAATGAAAACTCAAGGGATTGTTGGCTTTGGTCTAGAACTGGCAAACAAGTATTATCTGGAACTGGTCAATGAACCGTATAGTATATTGAATGATGAGCGTTTTTCTGTGGAACGTAAAGTTTCGGTAGAACGGCAACATTATCTGGAGCAACAAGACAGCATAAGTTTTGAAGATTATCTAAAATTACATGCTGAGTCTTAGAAAAGAAAAATGGCCACCATTTGGTGGCCGAAACTAAATAAAGTCTCTTAGAAAAATAAGGATGATAACAATTTTGCGCGTCTTCATATCTTAAGACCAGCCGTAAATAAAAAGGTTTCATCTATTTGAAAAAATTTTTGCAAAAAATCTGATGCCTGAGGAGGTAGGATCATGCCTTTATTGGACAGTTTTACAGTTGACCATACCCGGATGTCTGCGCCAGCCGTTAGAGTTGCTAAGACGATGAAAACACCCCATGGTGATACTATCACGGTATTTGACTTACGCTTTTGCATTCCTAACAAAGAGGTCATGCCGGAAAGGGGAATTCATACACTTGAACATTTGTTTGCCGGTTTTATGCGTAACCATCTGAATGGTGATGGTGTTGAAATTATCGACATTTCTCCAATGGGATGCCGTACTGGTTTTTACATGAGCTTGATTGGTGCACCAGTTGAACTTAGAGTAGCGGAAGCTTGGAAAGCCGCTATGGCTGATGTATTGAAAGTTCAGGATCAGAAGCAAATCCCTGAGTTGAATATTTATCAATGTGGTACGTATCAGATGCACTCTCTGCAAGAAGCACAGGATATCGCTCGCCACATTCTTGATGCAGATGTTCGTATTAACCAAAATGATGAACTGGCTTTGCCGGAAGAAAAACTGGTTGAATTACAAGTGTAGTAGAACGGTGCTAATTTGTTGTAATGTTTTTTGAAAAGCATTTTTTCAAGGAATTATAACTGATATTGCATACGATACTGGCCGTAAAAATTTTGTTTTACGGCCAGATTTGCAACTTTGAGTTATTCTTTACTGGATTTTAATACTTTCTCTTTTTCCTGTTTCATCGGAATTACACGTACCTTTTTAATAACATTGTCATTCACAGAAAGAATTTCAAAATCGTACTCATTAATTTGTACCTGAACATTCAATTCGGGGATCTCGCCCAACTCTTCCAGGATCATACCATTCACTGTTCTTGGCCCGTCAGCGGGTAATGTCCAGCCAAATGCTTTGTTTAACTCACGGATATTGGCGGTGCCATCAACTAAAACAGTGCCATCACTTTGTGGTAAGACTTCTTCTGCCAGAGTAGGAGACATAGAAGTGGTAAATTCTCCGACAATTTCTTCCAAAATATCTTCTACAGTGACTAATCCTTGGATATCGCCATACTCATCAACGATTAAGCCTGCTTTTTCTTTATTACGTTGGAAGTTAACTAACTGGGTATTCAATGGAGTACTAACGGGAATGAAGTAAATTTTATCTGCTGCTTTGATCAAGTTCTTTTTCGTGAATTCCTTTTTCTCCATCATCAGACGGTAGGCTTCACGTACTCGTAGCATACCAATAGCATCATCCAGAGAATTCCGGTACAACACTATTCTGCCGTGTGGTGAATGAGTCAACTGCCGTATAACAGATTTCCAGTCACCGTTAATATCAATTCCAACAATCTCATTACGGGGCACCATGATGTCGCCAACGGTGACTTTTTCAAGATCCAGTATTGAGATAAGCATATCCTGATTGCGGCGCGAGAGATGGGTGTTTGATTCATTCACAATCGTCCGAAGCTCATCTTTGCTAACCGCATCATTGCGAATGTCGGAAACTTTGATCCCCAGACAACGCATAAACAGCAAAGTAATCTTGTTAAATGCCCAAACGAGAGGCAGCATGATCTTTTGTAAAGGTCGCAGCAGAAAGCTGCTTGGGAATGCAATTTTTTCCGGGTAGAGCGCTGCGATAGTCTTGGGCATAACTTCAGCAAAAACCAGAATCACGAAGGTCAGTATACCGGTTGCAATCGCAACCCCTGCGTCACCATAAAGGCGCATGCCAACAATGGTAGCCAATGAAGATGCCAAGATATTGACAAGGTTATTACCGATCAGAATCAGGCTGATTAGCCTGTCAGGATGGCTGAGTAGTGATTCGACTCTCCGCGCGGAATTGCTACCTTGTTTTGCCAAATGACGTAAGCGATAACGGTTTATTGTCATCATGCCAGTTTCTGAGGCAGAAAAGTAGGCAGAAATGATAACCATGATGACAAGAATAATAATTAATGTGCCTGTTGAGACATGCTCCAAAGCAGAATTCCTTCCTAATGTTTATATAAACTGGCTACAGTGATTGTTTACTGCTTAATAAATCAAGAATTCCTGTAATAACCGATTGCCGAAAAAAGCAAGCGTCAGGATAAATGCACCAATCAGATTGAACCAAATGACACGTTTGCCGCGCCATCCTTCATGATAGTGTCCCCAGAGCAGGATGACGTAGATAAACCATGCAATGATAGACAAAACCGATTTATGCATATTTTCTTTATTGAAAATATCATCCATATACATGATGCCTGTACATAACGTCAATGTTAGTAAGATTACGCCAATTTGGGTAATGCGAAACATTTTGCGTTCAATGGCCATTAATGGAGGCATGCCAGAAGAAAAAGTCAGTTTTTTCTTTTTCAGTCGATAATCCAGCCAACCAACCTGTAATGCATAAAGTGCGGCAATAAGTAGAGTGGCATACCCAAGTAATGCTAACCCAATATGTATAAATAGCCCGATACTCTTCTCAAGATGTGTAATGAATTCTCCAGGCACCATACTGGCCAGAATCAAATTTATCATGGCAAAACTGTAAATAATGGGCAGTAAAAACCATGCACGGCCACGAAAGGCAACAATAGTCATAATAATGCAGACGAGTAAACTGACAATAGAGCCTAAATTCAATAGAGTTAGGTTTTGGCCACTGCTGACATGAAAAACCTGATACTTTAAGGCTATCGCATGGTTGATCAGTGCAACAGTTGCGAAAAATAGAGCCAGTTTTTGATAGCTGTTTTGTTGCCGTAATAAGCCCGGTACGATAAGCATCAGGCTAATGAGATAAGCAAGTAAGGCAATGATTGAAAATACCTGCATAAAGTTTTTCGTTTTCGCAATAGTGTTAGAAAAAGTGTTAGAGTTAATAGTGCTAAAGTTAACTCAAAATTCAAGTATACCGTCAGCAGAGATAGCCTCCAACCATTGTTAGCTATACTTGGGAATCTCTTTGCAGAGATTACATCATCATCGTGTTATAATCCGCTAAATTTGCCTTACAGGTAGACCCACTTGTAGATATCTGAGCTGAGACAATGTTTGATAATTTAACTGACAGACTATCGCGCACATTGCGCAATATCAGCGGTCGTGGACGGCTGACTGAAGATAATATTAAAGATACGCTGCGTGAAGTTCGCATGGCTTTACTTGAAGCAGATGTTGCATTGCCTGTAGTGCGTGATTTTATTTCAAGAGTCAAAGAAAGCGCGGTAGGGCACGAAGTTAATAAAAGTCTAACTCCTGGACAAGAATTCGTCAAAATTGTTCAAAATGAACTAGTGAAGGCGATGGGAGAGGTAAACAGCGAGCTAAATCTTGCTGTACAACCTCCCGCTGTGGTTCTTATGGCAGGTTTGCAAGGTGCTGGTAAAACAACCAGTGTTGCAAAATTGGGTAAGCTGCTAAAAGAAAAAAATAAGAAAAAAGTCTTGGTGGTTTCTGCTGACGTATACCGTCCGGCAGCGATCAAACAGCTTGAAACATTATCTGAAACTGTTGGAATTGATTTTTTCCCATCAGATCCGCAAGAAAAACCAGTTGATATTGTCAACAAAGCAATCCAACACGCTAAGTTGAGATTCTACGATGTGCTTTTGATCGATACCGCAGGACGTCTGCATGTCGATGAAGCCATGATGGATGAAATTAAAGAAGTTCACGCTGCGGTTAATCCTATCGAAACATTGTTTGTTGTCGATGCAATGACGGGGCAGGATGCTGCGAATACAGCAAAAGCATTTAATGAAGCACTGCCACTAACAGGGGTTGTTCTGACCAAAGTAGATGGTGATGCTCGTGGTGGTGCCGCTCTTTCTATTCGACATATCACAGGCAAGCCAATTAAATTCCTTGGTGTCGGTGAAAAAACTGATGCCTTGGAGCCTTTCCATCCTGATCGTATCGCATCCAGGATCCTGGGAATGGGGGATATGCTTTCACTGATTGAAGAGATTGAAAGTAAGGTTGACCGCACTCAAGCGGAAAAGCTGGCATCAAAACTGAAGAAAGGGGATGGTTTTGATTTAAATGATTTTCTCGAACAGCTTAAACAAATGCGCAATATGGGGGGCATGACAAGCATGTTGAGCAAAATGCCAGGTATGTCCCAGATCCCTGATGCTGTTAAATCCCAAATGGATGACAAAATTCTGGTTAAAATGGAAGCCATCATTAACTCAATGACCCGCAAAGAGCGTGAGAAACCAGAAATTATCAAAGGTTCACGCAAACGTCGTATCGCAATGGGGTCAGGTACACAGGTGCAGGATGTCAACCGCTTACTGAAACAGTTTGATGAAATGCAGCGCATGATGAAAAAGATGAAGAATGGTGGCCTGGCGAAAATGATGCGTGGCATGAAAGGTATGTTGCCACCTGGGCTTATGGGGCGATAATCAACAAAATTTCGAAAGAAAATGCTCTTTGGATTGCTTTTTGCGCCAAAGTGAGTAAAATTTTCGGGCTTTTTAATGGACAGCCGGACTCCATTCCTCGATGGAGTCTGGTTGTTTTGCTAACTAATGAGGATGTTATGGTAACAATTCGTTTAGCTCGTGGCGGCGCAAAAAAGCGTCCGTTTTATCAAGTAGTAGTGACTGACAGCCGCAATGCGCGTGATGGTCGCTTTATTGAGCGCGTTGGTTTCTTCAACCCTATCGCATCAGGGAAAGCTGAAGCTTTGCGTTTAGATCTGGACCGTATCGAACACTGGGTTGGTCTGGGTGCATCTGTGTCTGATCGTGTTGCTGCACTGATCAAAGACGCTAAAAAAGCAGCTTAATCTGTCGCGGTGGTAACAATGAGCAAACAATCTGGCCTGGAGCACCCTGTTGATCCAATCGTGTTGGGGAAACTGGGGTCAGCGTATGGCATACGTGGTTGGCTCAGAGTTTTTTCTTCCACCGAACAAGCCGAAGACATTTTTGAATATCAACCGTGGTTTATCCAGAGAGCTGGTCAATGGCAACACATTGAGCTGGAAACGTGGAAATACCACAATCAGGATATGATCATCAAAATCAAAGGTGTTGATGATCGGGAAGCTGCGAATTTACTCACTAACTGCGAATTAGTGGTGGATTCATCTAAATTACCAAAACTAGAAGCCGGTGATTATTATTGGAAAGACCTTATGGGGTGTCAGGTAATTAATACGGCTGGTTATAACCTTGGAACCGTCCAAGATATGATGGAAACAGGGTCTAACGATGTCATGGTAATAAAGGCAAACCTGAAAGATGCATTCGGTATCAAGGAGCGGTTAGTACCGTTTCTTGATGGGCAGGTTATCAAGAAAGTTGATCTAGCTACTAAAACTATTGAAGTAGATTGGGATCCTGGTTTTTAATCTCCGGTAAAACGGTTTAGGAGTGGGACGCTGTATGTGGATTGGGGTGATTAGCCTGTTTCCTGAAATGTTCCGCGCAATAACCGATTACGGGGTAACTGGTCGGGCAGTGAAAAATGGCCTGCTTAGTGTCGATTGCTGGAGTCCAAGGGATTTTACCTACGACAGGCATCGTACTGTAGATGATCGCCCTTATGGCGGTGGTCCAGGTATGCTGATGATGGTGCAACCATTAAGGGAAGCCATCCATGCAGCCAAAACTGCGGCAGGTATTGATGCAAAGGTGATTTATCTATCACCTCAAGGGCGCAAACTTGATCAACAGGGAGTTTGTGAACTGGCGGCAAACAAGAAATTAATTCTGGTTTGTGGTCGTTATGAAGGTATTGATGAGCGTGTCATCCAAACCGAAATTGACGAAGAATGGTCTATTGGTGATTACGTTCTCAGTGGGGGAGAAATCCCGGCTATGGCAATGATTGATTCTATATCTCGGTTTATTCCTGGAGTATTGGGTCGTCAGGCATCGGCAGAGGAAGACTCGTTTGCTGATGGGCTGTTGGATTGTCCGCATTATACCCGCCCTGAAGTGTTGGATGGGATGGAAGTTCCGCCTGTTTTACTATCAGGAAACCATGCAGAAATTAATCGCTGGCGCATGAAACAATCGCTTGGCCGCACTTGGTTAAGAAGGCCCGAACTTCTAGAAAACCTAGCTCTGACTGACGAGCAAAGGATGTTGCTGGCTGAATTCCAACGGGAATATCAGGATCAAGCAACGAATTAATCCAGACATATCCTTATGAAGGAATGTCTTTGATATATCAGTTTACCTAGGGTAAGAGAGTTATTATGAGCAATATTATTAAACAACTTGAACAAGAGCAGATGAAGCAAGACGTACCTTCATTCCGTTCGGGTGACACCGTGGAAGTTAAGGTATGGGTCGTTGAAGGTTCTAAAAAGCGCCTGCAGACATTCGAGGGCGTGGTTATCGCGATTCGTAACCGCGGTCTGCATTCTGCATTCACTGTTCGTAAGATTTCTAACGGCGAAGGCGTTGAGCGTGTATTCCAGACTCACTCCCCAGTCGTAGACAGCATCAGCGTTAAACGTCGTGGTGCTGTTCGCAGAGCTAAACTGTACTACCTGCGTGAGCGTTCTGGTAAGGCGGCTCGTATTAAAGAGCGTCTGAACGCTAAATAATACGCTTTTGCTACATCCGAAAGTTATCGTTAAAGGCCGGAATTTTTCCGGCCTTTTTATTTATCCGGCTTTTTGCAGAAAAATAAATAATCCGCAATCAGCGAGATATTTTTGTGAACTTTTTTATGTTATGAGCATACAGAGCCGATTACATAAAAGTACTCACTAAAATATACCCCACAGCACAAGCACTGCAGACACCAATCAAGCCCGGAACAAGGAAACTATGGTTGATGATAAATTTTCCGATCCTTGTTGTCCCGGAGCGGTCAAATCCAATACATGCTAGATCACTAGGGTAGGTGGGTAAAACAAAATAGCCGTAGGCCGCCGGGAAGAATGCGATTAAAAGTTTAGGATCAACACCAAGTTGTAATCCCATTGGCGCGATTGCAGTTAAAGCTGCGGCTTGGCTGTTAACCAACTTTGATACCAGGAACAATACTAACGCATAAGTCCAGGGGCTTGCTTGTACGACATCGTCTAATACCAGCTTCAGTGCGCCTAAATGGGTGTGGAAAAACGTATCACTCATCCATGCTACGCCAAAGACCGAGAAGATCGCAACCATTCCTGCTTTAAACACGGCACTATTGGCGATTTCACTGGTTTTGACCTTACATGTCATTAAGATAATAGAGCCAGCAATTAACATCATCATCTGGATAACCAGATTCATGGAAAGCGGTTTTAATTCTCCTTTGATTTCGAAAGAAGGGCGTAATTCTGTAAATGCACCAAACAATACTACTACTGCAATTGCAGCGAAGAAGATCCAGGTTGCTCTGTAAGCTTGTTTAGGAAATATTTGATCTAATAAGGTTTCTGAACTGCCATAGATAAACTCACGTTGTCTGGGATCTTTAATTTTTTCTTGGAATTCTTCATCCTTATCCAAATCTTTGCCACGACGCAAACTCCATAATGCAGCAAGTATTACTCCTGTCAGTGATGCAGGAATTGAAACTGCCAGAATTTCTAAGATTCCGTAAGTACGCCCAATACCATGACTGGCAGCAATAATTGACACTAAAGAAACAACGGCAACAGAAACGGGAGAAGCTGTGATTGCCATCTGAGAGGCAACAGAAGCAACAGCCATTGGACGTTCAGGGCGGATCCCTTTTTTTAAGGCAATATCACCGATGATTGGGAACATGGTATAGACCACATGACCAGTACCACAGAGGAACGTTAACATCCATGTCGTCAATGGAGCCAGGATAGTAATATGTTGCGGATGGCGGCGTAGAAGACGTTCAGCACATTGCATCATGACGTTTAGCCCGCCGGCAGTTTGCAACACGGATGCACAACCGATAACTGCAAGAATAGTGAGCATCACATCAACTGGTGGCTTACCTGGTTCCAATCCAAAAATAAATGTCAGTATAAAAAGTCCAATACCACTGATCAGCCCCAATCCCATGCCCGCATAACGCGTACCTATCAATAAGCATATAATTATTATGGCAAATTGCAGCGTTATCATATCTGTCCTTAATAAATGAGTAAGAAATAAAAGCTGATAATCAGCCGCTTTAAGCAGTGTTATTCAGCTATTCTTTATAAGTGTTGTTTTATAGTTTCAATCCAACACAAAAAAATACATATTAATATTATGAAAATACAAATATAAAAATGGGATTAAGATCTTATTTTTATCACATGATTTTTAAAGTAATTTATCTTCATTATAAATAAATCATGAATAGTAAATAAAATATTTCTATTGTGAATGATATTGTAAAATTTTATGATCTTGTTGTTAACATTAATGATTTCTAATATATTTATTGTGAAAATTAAAATTTATTGAAATTATTAATATATTTATTAAATTTAATTACTGAAACAATATCGTGTAAACATTTATTTACGTTTTCGTAAAAAAATATAAACAATCGGATTGTAATCTTTACGAAGCATGGTATGTTATTTGCCAAACATCAAAAACAACGTTAAACAGACAAACAAAACAGGTATGAAAAATGATCATGCAAAAAGATGCGCTTAATAACATTCATATTCTTGATGAACAGATTCTTATTACACCAGAAGAGCTGAAGCAAAAATATCCATTGAGTAGCAGCGATCTGCATGCCATTACAAACGCACGTAATACTATTGCTAATATCATCCATCACAATGATCCTCGTTTGTTGGTAGTATGCGGCCCGTGTTCCATTCATGATGTAGAAGCTGCCCTTGATTATGCTCATCGCTTGAAATCACTTTCTGCCGAACTAAGTGATTGTCTGTATATTGTTATGCGCGTCTATTTTGAAAAACCCCGCACCACAGTTGGTTGGAAAGGTTTAATTAGTGATCCTTATATGGATGGATCATTTGATATGGATGCCGGATTACATATCGCCCGCCATTTATTACTGAACTTAGTAGAAATGGGATTGCCATTGGCAAATGAGGCTCTTGATCCTAATAACCCTCAATATTTGGGCGATCTTTTCAGTTGGTCAGCAATCGGAGCAAGAACAACAGAATCCCAGACTCATCGTGAGATGGCCTCAGGGTTATCTGTATCAGTAGGTTTTAAAAATGGCACTGATGGTAATTTAAATACGGCCATTAATGCCATGAAAGCCGCTGCTATGCCACATCGCTTTATGGGAATAAATCAGTCAGGCCAAGTTTGTCTGCTACAGACTCAGGGGAATCCGAATGGTCATGTAATCTTGCGTGGTGGGGTAGAACCTAATTATAGCCCTGAACATGTGTATGACTGCGAAAATCAAATGATTGGGGCGGGTTTGGTGCCATCATTGATGATTGATTGTAGTCATGGGAATTCTAATAAAGATTTTCGCCGCCAAAGCGTCGTAGTGGATTCTGTTGCTGAACAGATTATGGCCGGAAATCAATCCATTATTGGTATTATGTTGGAAAGCCATATTAATGAAGGGAATCAGTCTTCAGAATTACCTCGTTCTGAAATGCGATATGGAGTTTCAGTAACTGATGCTTGTATCAGTTGGCAAATGACTGAACAGTTATTAAGAAAGTTACATCGGCAAATCAAACCTCACTTATCAAAACGTAACATAATGATGCAACAGGCAGGATAATTGATATGGCAGCAGAATTATCTCAATTGCGGGAGCAAATTGATGAGGTAGATAAGGCTTTATTGAGCTTACTGGCTAAGCGCATGGCTCTGGTAGCGGAAGTGGGGGAAATTAAGAGTCAACTTGGCTTGCCTATTTATGCACCTGAACGGGAGGCCAGCATGTTGGCTTCTCGCCGTCAAGAAGCAGAAAAATTGGGGATCTCTCCAGACTTAATTGAAGATATTCTGCGCCGTATTATGCGGGAATCCTATGTTAGTGAAAATGATAAGGGGTTTAAAAAGCTCAACCTTCAAATGGGGCCTATCGTTATTGTTGGTGGTTCTGGGAAGATGGGAAGGTTATTTAATCGTTTGCTGACCTTGTCTGGTTATGAAGTTCGGATCCTTGAGGCAGATGATTGGGATCAGGCTGAACATATATTAGCTGATGCTGGTATGGTCATCGTCAGCGTACCAATCCATTTAACTGAAGCGATTATCCATCGATTACCACCTTTGCCAGAACAATGTATCTTAGTAGATTTGGCTTCTATTAAGCAGAAACCACTTCAGGCTATGCTTGATGTGCATAAAGGACCAGTTTTGGGATTACACCCGATGTTTGGGCCTGATGTGGGAAGTTTTGCTAAACAGGTTGTTGTTTACTGTGATGGATGCCAGCCAGAATCATATCAATGGTTTTTGGAACAAATATCGGTGTGGGGTGCACGATTACATAAAATCAGTGCGGAACAGCATGATAAAAATATGAGTTTTATTCAGGCATTACGTCACTTCACGACGTTTTCTTATGGCCGACATCTTGCACAAGAAAATATCGACTTACAGCAATTATTATCACTGTCTTCACCTATTTATCGGCTGGAACTCGCCATGGTTGGACGGTTATTTGCGCAAGATCCGCAGTTATATGCGGATATTATTATGTCCAGTCCTGAAAATATTGAGGTGATCCGTCGTTATCACCAGAGCTTCGGACAAGCCTTGGAATTACTGGAGAATAAGGACAAAACAGCGTTCATTACGAGTTTTAATCAGGTGAGTGAATGGTTTGGTGATGAGGCTAATCGATTTATGAAAGAAAGTAGAACGCTTTTACAGCAAGCCAATGATAGCCGGGTATAATAGCTTGAATATAGAGAAAGGAGACCGGATGTTGCCATCCGGTTTTCTATCTTAGAATGGATCTACTGTGATCACGTTTTCTGAGGGATAACTCCCCAATACTTTCAAGAAGCGAGTAATTTCAGATAGTTCCTTAAGCGCTTGTTGCATTTTCATAGAGCGCAAATTGGCCTGAACATCAATATAAAACATCTCTTCCCATGGTTTACCGTTTATTGGGCGTGACTCCAATTTACTCATAATAATATCGTGTTTTTTTAAGATAATGAGTGCATCGACCAGAGCACCTGCCTGTTGTCTTGTGTACATGATAAAAGTTGTCTTAGCGGGAACCTGATCTGATACTTCAATAGGTTTTTGGGCGACAACAATAAACCGAGTGCTGTTGTTTTGTTGGTTTGCCAGAGTATTTTCTAAAACCTGTAGACCGTAAAGCGCTCCCCCGGCTTCACTTCCCAATGCTGCTACTTCTGGGGAATTCAATTCGGTTACTTTCTGCATAGCAGCAGCTGTACTTTCACAGTAGACAATATTCCAGTCTGGAAATTGATTGAGGTATTGGCTGCATTGTTGGAAAGGTTGGGAATGGCTGTATACCGTCTTTATTTTCGAAGTATCACTTTCTTGGGCAACCAGTAAACAGTGGTTGATAGGTAGAGTGATCTCCCCGACCAAAGACAATGGGGTGTACTGTAATAGATCATAAACATCATTGATTGCTCCGGTACTGGTATTTTCGAGGGGCAGAATACCGTAATCCGCTTGACCAAGTTCCACTAATGAAAAGATATCTGCAAATTTGTGGCAGCTACATTCAATTAATTGATTGAAATGGCGTGCTGAAAATTGGCGAGCGGCAAGGTGAGAATAAGAGCCTCTGGGGCCAAGAAAGGTAATCCTGGCGGTATCATAAGGTGTTTGGTTCAGATGCTGTTGTAACAATGCTTGTTGTGTTAATACAGAATCTTCAATGATCATTTGGAACAAGCGGGTAATATAAAATCCGTCTAACCCTCGAGATTTACCTTTATTAATTAACACATCCAATAGTTCCCGTTCCCGGTTTTTATCTCTTATCGGGCGATGATCGAGAAGTTTGGTTTGTGCAATGTCGCTGGCCAATTGTCGGCGTTTTGCGAGTAGATCCAGTAAATCTGCATCAATATCGCTAATTTCTTGACGAAGGTTAATTAAATCTCGTTCCATAGTATATTCCTGACATTTTTATTATAGAAATAATTTTTATCTTTCAAATTACAGTTTTAAGTCTATTGGGTATATAAGTTGTGGCCTATAAAATAAAAAAACCTCCCATTGGTAGGGAGGTTTTTCTGTTCGTCTTCTTTTTATTTTTAAACGAAAAACCTCCTCATGGGAAGACAAAAAAGAAAAAGGAGAAGAACAAGGTAGCAATCATATCGTCTGTATGTATCTTATTTTTTGCAGAGTGAATAGTGTTCTTTAATTAACCTATTTGGCGAGGTATGTCAACATACCCGTTGTTTTTTTAAGTTGCAGTTTTATTCGTTATATCTTGGAACCCACGGGGTATCGAAAGGGGGTAAAGTCAGTAAAAACGCGCTCATTGAGCGCGCTAAGAAAATAAAAACGGTAGTTATATCTCTAAATTAAGATTGGACTCTTTCACACTATGATCTGCTCGGCGAGCTTCTCCTTTATGCTGAACTTTATTAAGTTGGCGTTCTAATTTTGTCAGCAACTCATTGATAGCTGCATACATATCTTCATGTTTGGCACTGGCAACTAATGTACCATTTGGTGTGCCGATTGTGGCATCAACCAGGAATCCTTGGGGTTCTTTTGAAAGTACAATATGTGGATTGATTAGATTAACTTGCCATTTATTCAACTTGTTTAGACGGTCTTCTACATGGCTACGAATTGCGGGGGTAATTTCCATTTGTTTACTGGTAATGTTTACTAACATATAGTTACCTCTTTATGTTACTCCGTCTTCGATGGTTTCAGCATAACGCTCTTTTACGGAAAAAGAATGATCTAAATCACTTTTATTCGGAGATTTAGAAGTGGATTGGTGAAACTGTGATTCACAATAAAGATATGGGTAATACTTGTTGCTAAGAGCGGCGTTATGCGTCATTATCGATTAGTTATGGTATTATCAACTCAGTTAACAATTCTAAAATTTAAATTGGTTTCATTGGGTAATGATGCTAAAAAAACAGCAGCTATACAGATAACTGCTGTTTTTGTTATTTGATACTTTTTTGAAACTCTATACCGGATTAGCTGCAATTAATGCTGCGACTTTATCTGCTTCGGTTTTAAGCCCTAATGCTTGATATGCTTTCTCCATGTAAGGCAGAGATTCTCTGGTTGAATGAGTATCGGGATAATCACGTAACATTTGTTCTGCACGATTGACAACTGCCACATAAGCACCACGTTTAGTGTAATATTGCACAACTGCAAGCTCATGTTTAGCTAAACGCTCTTTGAGGAAAATTAAACGCTTATAAGCATCTGCAGCATATTGACTGTTAGGATAGTAGCGCACTAACTGTTTGAAATCGCGGAAAGCCGCCCGCGCATTTTCAGGATCACGGTCTGAACGGTCAATCCCCAAAAAATCTTGCAAGAGATTATCATCCATCGCTTGTAATACCAGAGCCCGCATATACAGTACGTAGTCGATATTAGGATGGGTTGGATTCAGACGCATGAAACGTTCAGCAGATGCAAGCGCGAGAGGGAATTCTGCTGATTTATAATAAGAATAGATCAAGTCAAGCTGAACTTGTTGAGAATACGGCCCGAAAGGGTAGCGGTTATCAAGGGATTCCAATTGCTTAATAGCCAATTTATAGTTACCGTTTTGTAGTTTTTCCTGCCCATTTGAATAAATTTGAGATGGTGGGATATCAGGAACAGCATCTTTGTTGCTGGAGCATCCAGATAAAACTAGACTCAATGTGGCCGAAGCCACCAGATATTTCATGCGAATCATCACGTGTTGATTACCCTCTGATTGTTTTCTGGGAGACTATCCGCGAAGGACTATCCGTGAAGCTCCCGGCAAAAGATAGAGTTACAATAGTACACTATTTTAAATGAAACGGCCTCGCCGTCAAAACTCAACGTAAAATATAGAAATTATATATGGCACAACAAATACGACTTAATACAACAGTCGCTGAATCCCAGCTTGGTCAACGTTTAGATCAAGCTTTGGCTGAATTGTTCCCTGATTATTCAAGATCACGGATAAAAGAGTGGATTTTGCACGACAAAGTTCAGGTTAACGGCAAATTGATTAATAAGCCAAAAGAAAAAGTATTGGGCGGCGAAGAAATTTCCATTGATACTATTATTGAAGAGGATACTCGTTGGGAGCCGCAAGATATTGAACTGAATGTTGTCTATGAAGATGGCGATATTCTGGTCATTAATAAACCACGTGACTTGGTTGTACATCCTGGTGCTGGAAATCCTGATGGTACAATATTGAATGCTCTGCTATATCGTTATCCTGAAATTGCAGATGTTCCCCGTGCTGGCATTGTGCATCGTCTTGATAAAGACACTACGGGTCTGATGGTTGTCGCAAAAACAGTACCAGCGCAGACTCGTTTGGTGGAATCTCTGCAATTGCGTGAAATTACCCGTGAATACGAAGCTATCGCTTTGGGACATATGACTGCGGGTGGAATAGTGGAGGAACCGATATCCCGTCACCCAACAAAACGGACCCATATGGCTGTTCATCCAATGGGTAAACCAGCAGTGACTCACTACCGAATCATGGAGCATTTCCGGGCGCATACCCGTTTGCGTTTGCGTCTGGAGACAGGCAGAACACACCAAATCCGTGTGCATATGTCCCATATTAAACATCCACTGGTTGGTGACCCGCTATATGGTGGTCGGCCTCGTCCTCTGAAAGGGGCTTCTGAAGAATTTCGCGAAGTGATGCGCAACTTTGATCGCCAAGCATTGCATGCCACTATGTTACGTCTTTATCATCCGATAACAGGTATTGAAATGGAATGGCACGCAGCGTTACCGGATGACATGGTTAGACTTATTGATGTAATGAAGGCAGATGCTGAAACTTTCAAAGACGAGATGGATTGGTAGGTAATGGCACCACTAATTTTTCCTGACTGGGCACAACCTGAAAGCGTTGGTGCATGTAGTACAACCCGGACGGGAGGTATCAGCCTGCCTCCTTATGATGGACTGAATTTAGGCGGCCACGTTGGGGATGACCCTGAATGTGTAGAGAAGAACAGAGAACTCTTAGTTGAACATGCTCATCTACCGCAGCAACCTATCTGGTTGAATCAGGTACACGGAACACGTGTCATCAGATTGGATGATCAATTAGTGGAAGATAATCGGGCTGATGCTGTTTACACAAATAGAGCAGGGCAGGTTTGTGCTGTAATGACAGCGGATTGTTTGCCTGTACTTTTTTGCTCCAGTAATGGAGATGAGGTTGCAGCAGCTCATGCAGGCTGGCGTGGATTATGTGCCGGCGTGCTGGAAAATACGGTAGCTCAATTCAGTGCAAAACCTGACGTGATCTGTGTATGGATGGGGCCAGCTATTGGCCCTGAAAAATTCGAAGTCGGGCGCGAGGTAATGGACGCCTTTATAGCAACCGATCCAAATCTGGAACAAGCCTTTACACCTTATGGTGTTAAATTTTTGGCAAATATCTATTTACTGGCTAGATTAAAGTTGCAGTCTATTGGAATAAATGAAGTTTTTGGAGGCACTGCTTGTACGGTTTCCGAGGAGAAGAACTTTTTTTCTTATCGTCGTGATGGTATCACCGGACGTATGGCAACTTTAATCTGGTTGAGATAACCTATCTCGCAGGACGATCTTTGGTGCATAGCATAAAGTCTCCAATTAACTTTTCAGAATACCTTGAATATTTAAGGAATGACCTTATTTAATCTCCAGTAGCAAATTCTGACCAGTATTGGAGGTGTTATGCGTCTGGATCGTCTTACTAATAAATTCCAGCTTGCTCTCGCTGACGCCCAATCTCTCGCATTAGGGCGTGATAATCAATTCATTGAACCTGTCCATTTGATGAGCACATTGCTTAACCAGGAGGGAGGTTCCGTTCGTCCTTTATTAATGTCCGCAAGGATTGATACGAGTAACTTGAATGATCGGATTAACCTGGCTTTGGATAAATTTCCGAAAGTGGAAGGTAGTGGCGGTGATGTGCAGGTATCCAATGAATTAGGACGTTATTTAAATCTGTGCGACAAGCTTGCTCAAAAAGCAGGTGATAATTTCATTTCTTCTGAACTTTTTGTTCTTGCAGCGTTAGAAGAGCGTGGCACATTAAGTGACATATTGAAAGCTGCGGGAGCAACTAAAGATAAAATCACTGAGGCCATAGAAAAGATGCGTGGTGGTGAAAAAGTCAATGACCAAGGTGCTGAAGATCAACGTCAGGCCCTGAAAAAATACACAATTGATCTAACTGAACGGGCTGAACAAGGTAAGTTAGATCCCGTGATAGGACGTGACGAAGAGATTCGTCGAACAATTCAGGTATTACAACGTCGAACCAAGAATAATCCTGTACTGATTGGTGAACCTGGGGTTGGGAAAACAGCTATTGTTGAAGGGCTGGCACAACGTATTGTTAATGGTGAAGTTCCTGAAGGACTGAAAAACAAACGTGTGCTGTCTCTTGATATGGGAGCATTGTTGGCGGGAGCTAAATACCGTGGCGAATTTGAAGAACGTTTGAAAGGTGTTTTGAATGATCTCGCTAAACAGGAAGGTTCGGTCATTCTGTTCATTGATGAATTACATACGATGGTAGGTGCAGGTAAAGCTGATGGTGCTATGGACGCTGGCAACATGCTGAAACCCGCACTGGCACGAGGTGAATTGCACTGTGTTGGTGCGACAACATTAGATGAATATCGTCAGTATATTGAGAAAGATGCAGCTTTAGAACGCCGCTTCCAGAAAGTTTATGTTGCGGAGCCTACTGTTGAGGACACCATTGCTATTTTACGTGGCCTTAAAGAGCGTTATGAGTTGCACCACCATGTTCAAATAACTGATCCAGCAATTGTTGCTGCGGCGACATTATCTCATCGTTATATTTCTGATCGTATGTTACCTGACAAAGCGATTGACTTAATTGATGAAGCTGGAGCTAGTCTGCGTATGCAGATGGATTCTAAGCCAGAGGCATTAGATCGCCTGGAACGTCGAATTATTCAGTTAAAACTTGAGCAGCAGGCTTTAAAAAAAGAATCGGATGATGCCAGTAAAAAGCGCTTGGATATGTTGAATGAAGAGCTGGTGGAAAAAGAACGAGAATATTCTGAGCTGGAAGAAGAGTGGAAAGCAGAAAAAGCCGAGCTTACTGGTACTCAAAACATCAAGGCTGAATTAGAAAATGCACGTATTGAGTTAGAAAAAGCCCGCCGTAGCGGTGACTTGGCAAAAATGTCGGAAATTCAGTACGGAAAAATTCCAGAATTAGAAAAACTTCTTACTGCTGCGACCACAGCAGAAAGTCATCCAATGAGACTGCTGCGTAATAAAGTGACTGATGCTGAAATTGCTGAAATTCTTGCTCGCTGGACGGGAATCCCTGTATCCAGAATGTTGGAAAGTGAAAAAGATAAATTATTGCGTATGGAACATGAATTACACAAACGTGTAATTGGGCAAAATGAGGCTGTTGATGCTGTATCGAACGCAATTCGCCGTAGCCGTGCTGGTCTATCTGATCCAAACCGCCCGATAGGTTCTTTCATGTTCTTAGGACCAACAGGGGTTGGTAAAACTGAGTTGTGCAAGGCGTTGGCTAATTTCCTGTTTGATAGTGACGATGCAATGGTACGTATTGACATGTCTGAATTTATGGAAAAACATGCCGTTTCAAGGTTAGTGGGTGCTCCTCCCGGATATGTTGGGTATGAAGAAGGGGGGTATCTGACAGAAGCAGTGCGCCGTCGCCCTTATTCTGTCATTTTATTAGATGAAATTGAAAAAGCTCATCCAGATGTTTTCAATATTTTGCTACAAGTCTTGGATGATGGTCGTTTGACTGATGGTCAAGGAAGAACAGTAGATTTTCGTAATACCGTTGTAATTATGACCTCTAACTTAGGTTCAGACATGATTCAGGAGCATTTTGGTGCACTGGATTATGTAGGAATGAAAGATATGGTGATGGAGATAGTTGGCCGCCATTTCAGGCCTGAGTTCATTAACCGAGTTGATGAAGTTGTTGTATTCCATCCACTAGGAAAAGAACATCTGAAATCTATTACGAATATCCAATTACAGCGTCTATATAAACGTTTGGAAGAACGTGGCTATCAAATCACAATGACTCCATCAGCTTTGGAAAAACTGAGTGACACTGGTTTTGACCCAGTATATGGGGCACGTCCATTAAAACGGGCTATTCAGCAAGAGATTGAAAATCCGCTAGCTCAGCAGATCCTTTCAGGGAAATTGATGCCAGGTAAATTGGTCACATTAGATTTGGAAAATGACCATATTATTGCAAGACAATAACATTTTTTACTCAATTCACTTTGTGATGTTCTATAGATAATTATTTTTATAGACAATTATTGAGCAGTAATGTCGTTAAGCAATATAAAAAAATCTTTGTAAGGTCAAAAATATATCTAAAAAGCTTATTTTGAATAATAAGTGATCGATTGAGTTATTTTTTTAAAATAACTGTTGCCAGTATCACAAAAGTCCCTATAATGCGCCTCCGTTGTCACGATGAATACACAAATGAATCAGCGTGACAAGAGCTGAAAGCCGCGAAAATAAAGGCTTGACACGCTGAGAGGAAAGCGTAAGATACACAGCCTCAGGCAAGAAGAAAGAAATAACGTTCGGTTGCCCTGCTCTTTAACAAGTTAATCAGACAATCTGTGTGGGCACTCGCAGGACATTATCGACAAGGCCGAAAGGCCAGAAAGATTAAAGTCTTGAAGAGTGACTGAAACAGTTAATTCATTACGAAC
>NZ_CAWMEB010000442.1:0-334 GCF_963866145.1 Xenorhabdus sp. NBAII XenSa04 | reverse complement strand
GCAGCCTCGACGGGATTGGTTCCCCGCCAATACAGTACCGGGGGAAAGACAACCTTATTAGGGATCAGTAAACGGGGTAATAAGACACTCCGGCAACTGTTGGTGCTATGTGCCCGAACGTTCATAATGCATATTGAGCATAGAAAGGGCAAACTGGCTGACTGGGTTAAACGGCAACTTGAACGAAAGCATTCTAATATTGTGGCCTGTGCGTTAGCGAATAAACTCGCCCGGATAGCGTGGGCTATGACGACACAACACACGGTATTTGAAGCCTAAATCAAGCCTGTTGTGAACAAATTTGAAACGAGACCCCACTGGTTTTGCGAAGACT
>NZ_CAWMEB010000441.1:0-21077 GCF_963866145.1 Xenorhabdus sp. NBAII XenSa04 | reverse complement strand
CTGATAGTCATCGGGAAAATTTTGAACATCTGCGATGAGATCCTCATCAGGAATTTTCGTGGCGGGTTTAGCGCGGGTCATACAAGGTTCTATTTTATTGCACCACCGAAACAAAGTACGTATGGAGACTTCAAAATGCGCACTCGTATGAATTACTTTCCAAACAGTGCCAATCACTGGCTAAACATGGCATTTTCTTTATCATTCGCCAAGATGGTAAACCCAGAACGACCTGGACACATTTCAATAGTCCAATGTCTATTGTACGTCGTTCCCATACTGTTTAAGAGACTGATTTTGAGAACATGTAATCATGGCCAGAACAAGAAAAAATGCTGCCGATAAATGTTTACCAAAACGTGTTTATCGGGGAAAAACCAAATACGAATTTCATCCGGCAAGAGGGGGATCCGTCTCCCTCTGTCCACTGGATGCTCCGTTTTCAATCATCTGGGCTGAATACGAAAAAATTCTTTGTGACATGTCATGGGAGGAAAATTCAGTGTCTAATTTAATCAAGCAATTTTTGGCTTCTGCTGACTTTAAGGATCTGGTCTTTGATACCAAAAAAGATTACCGAAAATATGCCAACAAGCTGACGTTCTGACATTGACCCGTTCACAATTAATGGAAAAAGCCAAACAAGCAGCAAAAGAGGAATTTCCGAATCTGGATTTTAATTTCACATTTCACGAATTAAAGGCGAAAGGTATCTCCGATCTGTACGCTGGCAGAAAAACAAGCGATATCCGGTCATAAAAACATAACCCAAACAGCCCGATATGGTCGGAAAGTTGAAATTGTTCCGGTTGTAGGAGGGCAGAAGAAAAAGTAAAAACCTTTCTATTATTTGTTTGATTTTAATGCTATATGAAAACTAAGTTTGAACGAATACAAATGTGTATTTTAAACTTTAACTAAAATATATGGCGGAAATTAACAATCAATATTAAAAGGTCATGTTTATGGAAAATAATGGAAGTGTATTGTTTACTATTTTGTTAATAGTAGGGGTATGGTTAATTATGTTCATTCCGATGTATCGAATTGCTAAAAAAGCAGGTTATGGCTTAGGCTTGGCTATTTGCTTGAGCTTACCATTTCCGCTTGTTCCTCTTATTGCACTCTGGTTTTTTGCGTTTACGACATGGCCAATAGAGCGCTACATCCCCAAGATTCCTAAGTCCAATCAAAATAACTAAAAAAAGTATCCCCCAGCATAGCCGTAATACCGCTCGCTTAAGCACGAGCGGTTCTTTTTTTATGAGGATAACGGGGTGCTTTGAAGAGCACTTGCCTCTAGCCGAACCAGATTGTAGACGATCAATATGCCCCATAATTCCTGATAGATACCTGCCCGTGTCTGGCTTCTCAGGAGAGCGGTATTATTGAGTTGCCTTTGTTTCAGTTCACCATAGCCTTCCCCGGTTTCCCATCGTTCCCAGTACACGGTCAGGAACTCTGAGGGGATAACGTCACAGGGCATTCCAGAGAGGTAATAAAACCTTTAATTTCGCCATTGGGTTCCGGGATCAGAATAAGGCGCGCCCGCCAGGTTTTTTCAAGGTGAGGATGCATTTTCCGGTGGGTATTTTTGCCGGTGCCCTGCCATGTCTGAAATAACTCCGCAGAGAGGAAGCCTCGATCAAACAACGTCAGAGTATTTTTGGAAGCAGAACCCACCCGTTATTGGGCGTAGCTGATCTCACTTTGAGTGACAGGGCCAAACGCCACCTCGGAGATAAGATGTGTTCGGGCGGACATCAGGGTGACCGCCAACACAGAAGGAAAAGTTGCTTTACCTGAGGCATAACCCCGTTGTTGATTATCGCCGGTTTCGGGCACTTTAAACTGGGTGCCATCCACACAGAGGATTTTCAGGCCACACGTAGAATAAGCCGTCTCTTCTTTTTCCCATTCGGTGGCTGTAGTATGAAAAAGGTGTCGTAATGGCTCAACACCAATTCGATATCGGGCTTTTGAGATACGGCTTGAAGCTAATGACGGCAGTTCCCCCTTTCGCGTCAGGAAACGCCAAATCTAATTTATCACAAACATCATTGATAGAACGGTTTCTCATGAGACCGATACCCGGCACTAGCCAGACGGCTTGTTCGGCGGGGAATCGACGTTTTCGCACGGTGGCTCGCCCTGTTTCTTTAACCACTTCAGTCACCCATTCCATTGGAATGTTTTGACTGAAGGCATCCAGGGATTCTGGGTAATTCAATGCCACAGTTGCCTGGAGTTCACGAGAAAATTCAGATATAAAAATCGGCCTTAGACAATCATCTTAGGCCGATTATGGCTTATCTTAATTTGCTTAAGCGAGCGGTATTAGGCCTAGTAGGGGAGGCTATATACAAAAACCGCCCCGCTAGCTATTACGGGGCGATAGTAAAAATATAGTTATTCAGGTGTATTTATGTAACGAAGAATCTCTGCGGACAGATGGGGGTCCAATGCTAACACTTCTCTCAATAAATCTAGAGTTTTCCTGCATATTAAACTAGGTTGTTTAGCCAATTCTTTTGGGTCTTCAATATAGTAATCGTCCCCATATTTTTCGACTAATTTATTATTGATAATTGAGATTGCTTCTTCGATTTGTTCAACAGGTAATCTATCAACTTTACCACTGCGAGCTATTGAATCTGCAATGCTATTCAAATAATTTGTCTTGTACGCCATTCCTTTAATATCATCTTTTAATTTAAATACATCAAGATCACCGATCACCCCAGGATATACGGTATTAAAACACTGGGCACCAGTAGGATCATTTTTTAATAAGATACCAATGGAGTTAATAAAATGCCTACCATATTCATTTACAGCCTCATCGGAGGCAGAGTTTAATAAACTTCCTATTCTGCTATCAAACCACACATTAAGAGATGCCAAAACCTTTAATATAAATTCATTCTGAACTTCCTTATCTTCCGTATAAGGCATAGATTTTATTTCTTTATATACACTCTCAAACTTTTCTGGATCGATTTTATTTATCGCTTCAAACATTGGGTATTTTGCTAATATTTCTTCCCGTGTCGGAATGAACTCTGCAGTTGAATTCCCACGAGTTATATTCCCAAATATAAAATAGTAAAGCACAAAAACTACCACAGTAACAGTAATCACTAGTTTTTTAATATCGACAAAATCTTTCAAACTTCCCATGTATCCCTCACCAATTTAAAACCAATTATTATGAATAATACTATTCTCTGGCTCGATCTCGAAACCTACAGTGAAGTACCGATTAGAGAAGTACCGATTAGAAACGGTACTCACATTTACGCCGAACATGCCGAAATTATGTTATTTGCATGGGCGATTAACAATACCCCTGTTCAGGTATGGGCGCACCACTGGTAATATCCCATACCTGCCGAATTACGTAAAAGTTTACTCGATCCCACCGTTATTTTATTCGCCCATAACAGCCACTTTGACCGCACTGTTTTACGCTATTACTGGCTCGGTTGTGAATATGTTATTAGCCGCTGGCGTGACACGATGGTGCAGGCGCTGGCACATGGCTTACCCGGTGCATTGGGCGCATTATGTGAAGTGTTGGGCGTACCGCAGGATAAAGCGAAAGATAAAGAAGGTAAGACGTTAATTCAGTTATTCTGTAAACCCCATCCAAAAAATGTCGCCATTCGCCGTGCCACCAGTAAGACCCATCCCGAAGAATGGCGGCGTTTTGTGGCTTACGCAGGGCTGGATATTGAAGCTATGCGCGAAGTACACAAGCGCCTGCCCAAATGGAATTATCAGGGTGCTGAATTAGCTCTCTGGTACCGTGATCAAGAAATTAATGATCGTGGTGTACGTAGATATTGAACTGGCAAAAGAGGCTGTTGAAGCCGTAGAGAAGGAACAAAAACAATTAGCAAAGCGTACACAGGAAATGACCGAGGGTGATGTACAGGCAGCGACTCAGCGGGATGCCATGAGCTGGTATAAAAAGTCGGTCGAACTGGAGCAGACCTACGGCCTGAGCGAAAGAGTTTTTATCACCTGCGATTCACTCAAACGCATGTGGCGTAATGCCCATACTGAAACGGTGTCGTTCTGGTATGAATTGGAAGAAGCCGTAAAACGGGCGATCAGCTCCCCCAGTGTCACTATTCCTTTCCGTAGGTTAAAAGTACGTCGCGATGGGGCTTGGCTGCGTGTGGTTTTACCGTCTGGGCGCGCAGTCTGTTACCCCTCACCGCGTCTTGAAGACCGGCAGATCAGTTACATGGGTACTAACCCGTACAGTCGCAAATGGCAACGGCTCAAAACCTACGGCGGGAAACTGGTCGAAAACGTCACACAAGCGGCAGCATGTGATGTACTTGCTGGCAATATGCCGCTTATCGAAGCGGCGGGTTATGACATTGTGCTGATAGTACACGACGAAATTATCAGTGAAGCACCAGACACATCTTATTACTCACCCGAACATCTCAGTTCATTGTTAGCTACAAACCCCGATTGGGCACCGGATTTACCTCTGAATGCTGGCGGGTTTGAAGCATATCGATATAGAAAGGATTAAATTATGGAACGTTGTGAAAAATTTGGTGGCTACTACGGCGAGCCGAAGAAAATTAATGTTGGTGAAAAATGTTGCTTTACCATTAAAACCTATAATGGTAAATCATTTAAGCTCCGAGGAGTAACAGGGAAACTAACATATATACATGGTGATAGCTGTTATTCTGTCGTGTACCGTAAAACCATATATTATGTTGACAACATCACCCACCCCGATGATCCATCACCGCTTACGCTCGTGTTTGCTGGTTATTGTACCTGTCGCTGAGAAATCCCCTATGGCATTTAAATACCGAGACAGCCCGTTATTTTATCGGGCTGCGCGTGAGGCCGCGCAAATTGAACGTGGGGGCGATTATTTACGGGCATCGAAAGTTTGGAATAAAGCCGCTCGCCATTCCCGAAATACCTTAAATATTGCCTGGGCTGAAATTCGCTCCGAATTTTGTTTAAAGCAATATCACAGGGATAAATTAAATGAAAATACGTGAGGATGTAATAGAAAGGCATTTAGTTATTAACCCGGTGTGCAAATACCCCTATTTCCATCATGCAGCATAACAAATTTTGGGATGTCGGAAAAAGCGGGCAACATGTGTATTTCTTCTTTGCCGCTTTCTGATATGGCTTTTTGTCTTTCCTTCTCATTCTTGCTAATTTCTTGCGGGTGATGAGTGACGAAGGGCTCTTTTCAAATCGCCATTAAGGTATTCATCGGGATTTCACTCTGGGGAATAGGGAGGTAGATAAAATACCTCAAGACGGTTTTGATGTTTTCCAACCAGCGTGTTACTAGCTTCGCGTGGTGTACCCGCAGGTTATCCAATATCAAATACACTTTTCGCCCCGCTTCTTTATATGAGCTGTTGAAAAAAATGTAATAATGTTCGGGCGGTCATCGTCTCCTTGTACAACATGAATCTCAGACTGCCACGATTATTGATGGCCGATATCATGTTGAGAGAAAAACGTTTTGCATTCACATCAATGACAGGTATTTTTTATGCCCGTCTCGTCTCCCCACCAAATTTCAGCACCGTCTGCGCAGCATTAACATTACTAACCAATTGGATGAGATCGCCGAAAAGGTACGCGCCGCCGTCGATTTGGGCGACTTTGAAAACTACATTCTGTCACAGGATGGCCCTTGTACCCCGCGTAATCAACAGACTATCCGTGTCGCCCGTGAAGTCAGCGACAAGCTCAATTCGTATGACGAAGCTGTTTCTAATGTCGTCGGGATTTATGCCCAACTCAATCCGACCGCCGGTGTGTTGAAAACACGCGAGCGGAAATACCGCATCGTCAAAAAACACGATAGCCAAGCCTCAGCCTCCGCCGATGAGGGTTTTGATCTTTTAAAGAGCGCCATCGGCGTGTTTCGGAGTCCTGTCAATAACTGTGGATCAGGGGATTGGCAGGGGTTGGAGGACAGCCCGGCATTACCGCCTAATTTAACCGGTAAGGCGTTATCGGATGTTCTCTAATGGGGAGGCCACGGAACTCAACGCCGCTGAAAATCACGTACAGCGTGAGGAAATCGGCGTTTCAGGGCCGCGGGTTATCTCCCGCATCATGTTAACGCCAAAAGAAGAGGCGAAGTTGCCGGAGGTCAGGCGGCTGACTGGGTTAATGGCGTTCGAAATCAGTAATCAGTCAATGGAAACGATGTTTATCAAGGGTATGAGTATCAGCTTTGAGGGTCAGCGGCTGCGAGTGCGTGACGGCACTGTGCAGTTGATGGATTTACCGGAGGAGCAGGAACGGAAGCAACGCGAGTTTGAGGCTCGTAAACAGGTGCGCCGTGAGGCATTGCAAGCGCGGATTATGAATATTGGGGAAATGAGGAAACTATGAGAATCGATTTAGGTCAACAGCCATGTTGCTGCCTTGTCTGATGATGTTTATGTGTCAGAGTGGGCTTGGTCGGATAATCCCGTTCAGTTGATACAATCGGCGTTGAGTTTATCAATAAATAAAAAATGTCATAGAACGTTTTATTCCTCCCGATGTTCAGGGGATTACGGCGAGGAGGCTTATAAACGGCTTTTTACCCTGAATCGTATTTTTGGCTCGCCTGCTTTTTTCGATACGGTCACGTTGTTTGATGTTGATAAAGGTTTCTTGGATGAAAAGAGGATTATTGAGCACTATTCACGAAAGGAGTTTGAAGAGCTGTATTTGTGTCGGTTGCCCCATCCACGCGGGTAATCAGGGAGAATAAACACAATGGCGAAATCCGCCGCAGAACGCAAAGCCACTCAACGTCAACACCAACACCAGCAGGAAGCTGGTGTCACTAAAATGGAATTGCTGCTTGATAATCAGGAACTGGATATGCTGAAGCGCAATTGTTAACTGAGAAGATCGGGGCGCGAGCCTTATGACGTGGTGGAATATCTCACCCTGCTTATTCGCAAAGATGATGCTGAGTTGCAAGCGCTATCAGCGAAGCGGTGTGGCAAATGCGGTGAGGCGCTTCCGGTGGAGGAATGCTGCTTTTTCGGTGATTCAGCTTGCTGGGTGACGTCAGGCTGGCATGAAGTAAAGTTGTGAGAGTGTGACATGTCACACCTTTAACGGAAGGGATTAAATATCAATAAAAGTTAACACTATAAATATTAATGCCCTACTCAAAACCAAAATTGCCTAAAACCCCGAACGGCGTCCTGCATATCTCTTCTGGTAAGTTGGTTGATATTGTTTTGATCAAAATTGGGTGAGAGAAATAATATCAAATGTGTGTTTTGGTTAATAAAGTAAATTAAACTATTTGGAATGCCGTCTAAAGTAAAAGCTAAATGTAAAAGTGGATAGTGCCTGCGTGGATCATCAACGACAGGCACAGGGCCAGCGTAATAATACTCAGTTACGGCTTGGTATTGTCTCCAATGTCTTCCAGAGCGCCTTTCTCGTTCAAGAAAGCTATTAATACGGACAGGTGCTGTGAGTGGGCCAGCCATAAAATTCTCCTTAGCCATAATGGATATCATAGATACCCATGAATAATCACAAAATGAAACTATCATAGTCCAAAGCTAATCGCAGCTATTTTAGTTGATATTTTAGTCATGCATAAAACGACCATGATTGCGCACCAATCCGCAAAATCAAACAAGGATCCCATACCCCGCCAAGCGCCAGTACGGGCGCCTCTGGAACGATCCCTTGCAGGTGCATAAAAAGCGACACATTTAGTGGGCAGGCGCGGTGGGGTCACGACTGCGCGCAGCGGGGTTTATTGGCTGTGCCAGCTGCCAAAAATTAACACAGTAAAATGCGAGAACGCAGAAATCCATTCAGTGTGGCTCAAAATGACAGGGGCGTGTTTTTGTGGCGAAGGCAGGTTTAAGTTTTCACTGGGCAGGTTGTTATGCTATTTAGTCCATTGTCAATATTGATAATAAGTTAATTTTTTGAAACTCTGATAACTATCAGAATAATTAGGGCAATACGTTACGTGCACAGGGGATAAGAGTCATGACAATAGAAAAAAGGGTTGGCATTATTTTGGTGTCATTAGCCGTTTTAATGATGGGGGGGCTGGCAGTCTTTACTTCAGGTAGCGAGCTAATAGCGGCGTTTAAGATGGAAGACCGGGTGAAATCCTCTTACGTCATGTTCGTGCTTATTTTTTTCTCGCCATTCATGCTGTATTTTTTTCTTTTGCTGATCTATCTGGGAATCACTTACAAGCCAGCAGAGTTAGAAAAAATCAGAAAAAAGAAAAAATCGATAACACTCAATGAGCGGATTATGATTTTTGTTCTCGCCATTGCCTTCCTCGGGCTTGTCGTGAGTATTCCACTATCTTGGTATATGCATTTCAGGTTGCTGGATGCCGGGTATGTTATCTGCGAGAGTAAGTATGCAAAAGGGTCAACCCGGTATGCGAAAGAGAAGAGACTCTGTCACTAAGTTTATCAAGTTGAGACTGAGTGACAGTTTTATTAGGATGGGACAATGTATTAAAAAAAGCCTCAGCACTCTTGATGTCGGACTACCTGAACAGTGCACGTTAATCGAGCAATTCAGAGTGCATTATCCGGTGGTTTTCCTTTGCCAACTGTTCAGGGTTCATCGCAGTCGTTATCAGGCCTGGCACAAGCGAGTCAAGCGGCCAGACTCTGCTCGTGTGACGCTAAAAAGCCGGGTTCGTGAAGCGTTTAACAAGAGTCATGGTTCTGCCGGAGCACGAACAATTGCCTCGATAGTCACCCGTGAGGGGCTCCCACTAGGCCGATGGCGGGCCGGAAAACTCATGGCTGAATTCGGACTGGTGAGTCGTCAGCAACCCAAACATCGGTATTCACGAAAGGAGCAGGAACATGTTGATATTCCAAACCATCTTGACCGCCAATTTACTGTTACGGCACCCAATCAGGTTTGGTGTGGTGACATCACCTACATCTGGACAGGTCAACGTTGGGCGTATTTAGCGGTGGTTTTCGACTTATTTGCGCGTAAACCCGTCGGTTGGGCGATGTCATTGTCGCCCGACGCTGAGTTAACAAAGAAAGCTTTAACCATGGCATTTGAATCAAGAGGAAAGCCACAAGGTGTGATGTTTCACAGTGATCAGGGATGCCAGTATACCAGCAAAGCATTTAGACGATTATGACAGCGATATGGTATCAAACAAAGCCTGAGCCGACGGGGAAACTGTTGGGATACTCAGTTTACTATACTGACGAATACCGGAGTGAACTGACCCGTGCTGGGATTGGTTACGTGCCTTTCTGTTGACCTGTCGTTTACTTCGGTTTCCCCTGATTACCGGGCCCAGAGTCAGTGACCTAATAGGAGCCTTGCCCCTGCCCCCAAAACAATATGCAAAAAATTTGCGGAGCCAGTATGGTGTCTGCCCGCAGACAGCGGCGACTTTGCTTGCGGTGGCGGGTGATAATCCTGAACGGCTAAAAAATGAAGCCGCATTAGCGGCGCTCTGTGGCGTTAATCCTTTACCTGCATCATCGGGAAAAACGGTACGACATCGATTGAATCGGGGAGGAGCACGTGAAGCCAATAATGCACTCTGGACAATTGCGCTGGTTCGTATGCGTAGTGATCCCAGAACCAAGATCTATACTCAACGCCGAACAAATGAAGGGTTGTCAACGAAAGAAATATTACGTTGCTTAAAACGCTATATTGTACGAGAGCTGTATCCCTTAATTTTGGCTGATTTAAAATCGCTTTCATAATGATGCTTGACATAGGAGCGTCAACAGTCCAATGGAACGGTTTTTCAGGAGCTTGAAAAGTGAATGGGTGCCTTTAGAGGGATATGCAAATTTTATGGTAGCCAGATATTCAATCACTCAGTATATAACAGGTTATTACAGCCAGCTTCGCCCTCACGGGTATAACAACGGATTAACGCCCAATGAATCAGAAAGATTATTTTGGGAAGCCTCTAAGTCAGTGACCAATTTTTATTGACCACTTCACTATGTTGATGGGTGTGAAGCCGATGCTGAACGAGGCATCCATCTACCACAAGGAAATGGACGAATTCCGGGCGCTGGGTGTTGGCGAAAGAATTCTGAAAGACGCGGACAAATTCGCTAACGGTATGACCATTATAGGCAATAGCACCAGTGATAACTTGAAAGCCCTGAAAGAAGCGCATTCAGTATTGCGGCATTATGATGAAGCCAAAATGGTGACGCCTGAGTTGCTGAAATTGCAATATGCGACTCGTTTTTTGGATATGCACGGGATCAGTGACGAGAAAGCACAGGAACTGCGCGACCAGTCACAGGAAGTGCTGAAAATTGCTGAAATGCGTAACATGATTAACAGCCCCGAAGACTTTAAAAAATCTGTGAACCTGTCTGCTCAGGCAATGGCAGCCAGTGGGGGGTTAGTGTTACCCAGCGATTATATGGCGATGCTCAAAACGGGAAACGTGGCGGCTAAGCAGATGAGCGATGAAGCATTTTATTTCTCCATGTCGCATATTATTCAGCAGATTGGTAGTGATCGGACAGGAACATCCCTTGCCAGTGCTTATCAGAACTTAATAATGGGCCGCACCACGCAAGGGGCTGCGGAAGAGTTGAGCGCACTGGGATTGTTAAAAAAAGCGCGGTCAAATACGGTAAAACCGGGCATATTACTAAGGTAAAACCCGGTGCGCTGGTGAATGCGGAAAAATTCCAGACGGATCCATTTCGTTACTTAATGGAAGAAATAGTGCCGCGTATTCGTAAGAAACATCCGCAGTTAGATGAACGAGGTATGGAAACCGCCGTTGCCAAATTGTTCTCTGACCGCAAGGGCGCTGACTTGTTTGTCACTATGTACCACGAACACGCCAATATAGAGAAGCAGATCAAGGCCGGACATGAAGCCTACAGTGTAGATAAACTGGTGAAGGAAGGTAAGACGACGGCACAGGGGCAAGAGTTGGAGCTAGACGCTCGTAAACGCGATTTGTACAAACAGATCGGCGATCAACTACTACCGTTGTATATCAAGGGCCTGACAAAACTTTCTGAAATGCTTACCAACGTGAAGCAGTTCTTTAATGACCACCCGACTGTTGCTAAATATCTTTCCATTGCGGCGGCCGGTCTGAGTTTATTAGGCGGTGCGTTTAAAATACTGGCCGGGGTGATACGCGGAGCGACCGCGCTCATGATGGCAAACCCGATTCTGGCGATCCTCGGCATGATTGCATTGGCAGCCTGATTAATTTACGACAACTGGGAAACACTGGTGCCGTGGTTTAAAAACCTGTGGGATCGCATTTCCCATTATGTCTCGACCGCATGGCAAAATATTAAGCAAAAAATCCGTGATAAGTGGGAAGAAATCAAACAGGATACCCAAAATAAATGGGACGGTATCAAGAAGACTCTGCCAGATAAATGGGATGAAATTGTCGAAGATACCAAAAAACTGCCGGAAAAGTTTAAGCGGTTTGGCACGGAAATTATCGAAAAACTCATCACCGGGATTAAAGATAAATGGAAAGCCCTGAAACAGAGCATTGCCAATCTGGGGACGGAAATTTAAAGACGCCATCACCCCAGATTTTATGAAAACGCAGGCGCAAAAGCCGGAAGTGAAGCAGGCACTGGAGGCCTATAACAATACAGCCAGTAACTCGATGGCTGGTTTTTTTGGCGGCGCTTTTGATAGCGGGGGTTATTTGCCTGCCGGAAAATTCGGGCTGGTCGGTGAACATGGCCCGGAACTGATTAACGGCCCGGCGCGGGTGACCAGTCGCCGACAGACGGCTGCCCTCGCCACTATGGCCGCCTTATCACTGGGTGCCACCTCCACGGTCAGCGCCCAGCAAACTCCGTTACATCCCTACAGCCTGCCGACTGCCCAATACCAAAGCGCCGGCGTGACCGTTATCAATCAGCACCAACAGCACAATCGCCCGGCGTATGAAATCCATATTCATGCTACACCAAGCCGGTCTGAACAGGATCTTGCCCGTGCGGTGGCCCGTGAACTGGATCGCCGTGAACACCAACAGCGTGCCCGTGCCCGCAGTGCTTTTTCTGACCGAGAGGATTATTGATCATGATGGCCGACAGCGGCAAAGCGTGGTCGTTTCTGGACGGTCACGGCATGATTTACGGTATGTTTATCATCGAAAGCCTGGACCAGACCAAAACCGAATTTTTTGTTGATGGTGCTGCCCGCACAATTGAATTTACCGTCACCTTGCGCCGGGTGGATGAAAATCTGGGGGAGATGTTCGGCGATCTGAGCAACCAGTTAACGGAGATGAAAAACGGGGTGGCCGATAAACTCAGCGGGGTATTTTCATAATGTCACCGCCTAAGTTAGACTGGGTCACTGGTCAAACCCAAACACCGGTTTATGTGCTGAGTGCCGGAGATGAATCGGTCAACGCCCGTATTCAACATCGGCTGGTTGCTCTGACACTGACGGATAACCGCGGCTTTGAAGCTGACCAGCTGGATATCGAACTGGACGACAGCGACAAACTGCTGTCCCTGCCGCGGCGGGGCATGGAACTCTCACTGTATTTAGGCTGGCAGGGGGAACGCTCATTCACAAGGGCAAGTTTATTGTCGATGAAATTGAATACAGTGGTGCGCCGGATAAAATCACCCTACGCGCCCGCAGTGCCGACTTTCGGGCAACCCTCAATATCAGCCGTGAACTTTCCTATCATGAGAAAACGATTGGGGATATTGTCCGTACTATTGCGAAGCGTAATAATCTGCAACCTGAAATTGATAAAATGCTGGCTGACATTATGCTGAATCATATCGACCAGACCAATGAATCCGACGGCAGCTTTTTAACTCGGCTGGCAAAACAGGAGGGGACCATTGCTACCGTCAAAAACGGTTACCTGTTGTTTATCCGACAGGGGCAGAATCAGGCCGCCAGTGGTCGCCCGTTACCGAAAGTGATCCTGACCCGCCAGTCCGGTGACGGTTACCGCTTTTCACTGGCCGACCGGAACGCTTACACTGGCGTATCGGCCAGCTGGCTGAATACCCCCGTGACCCGAAGAAAAAAACACAGGTGACGGTCAAACGCAAACGGCGCAAAGTGACTCCTCAAAAACAGGAAGAAAAACAGGGTGATTATTTGGTCGGCAGCGAGGGGAATGTCTTGGTGATGAAACACACCTATGCCAACAAGGCCAATGCCGAACGCGCTGCCAAAGCCGAGTGGGAGAAAATCCAGCGCGGTGTGGCCTCGTTCTCCATCCAACTGGCAAAAGGCCGCCCGGAGCTGTTTCCTGAAATGTTGGTCAGGGTCAGTGGTTTTAAACCGCAGATTGACGGCGCAGACTGGACGCTGGTTACCGTCACGCATACCTTAAATGACAGTGGGTTAACCTCGGCGTTAGAACTGGAAGTAAAAATATCTGATGCTGACATGGGCGTCTGATTTGTTATAATCGCGCTATCGCCTAACACAGCTGGCGCTTTCCTGATTTTGAGGTGCTCATCTTATGATGAAATGCCCCCTTTGCAGCCATGTGGCTCACACACGCAGCAGTTTTGAACATACCCTTCAAACCAAAGAACGTTATAACCAGTGCCAGAATATCAATTGTGGTGCCACATTTGTCAGTCATGAAACGTTTGTCCGCTGGGTGGCTAAGCCGACACTAGTTGAGTTCGCCCCGCCGCATCCAGAAAAGGGACAACAAACGGTCATGTGCTTTGATAGCCCTTAAGATAATTATTAGCCCCTGATCCTTGGGGGCTTCCTGAATGTCCCTTCAATTAATTCAAACAACTGCCTCCAAATTTTACTCAGCCATTAACAGTGTTCTTTTTTTAAAACAGCATTGTTGTTTTAGTTTGCTATGCTAATATGACAACACAAATGACAACATGCTATTGAAGTGATAGCGAACTAAGGGGGAATGAATGGAGACAATTCATTTTCGTATTGATGAAGAAACCAAGCGCCTAGCTATGCAGGCTGCTAAACGCCATCAGACAGACTTAACTAAGTTAATGCGGCAAAAAGCCGAAGAGCTAGCAAATGAAGAACGTGAGTATCAAAAAAATACCCATGCTTACTGGTTAGAAACGGAAATTGAGAAAGCCATTGACCGGTGTGAAAACGGTTCGGCTCAGTTTATGGATGAGGCTGAAAGTCAGCACCGGATGGCGCTACTGCGCAATAAACTGAGCAGGGGATAACGTGATCACTATTTCATGGGAAGAAACCGCGCAAACTGACCGGGAGCAAATTTATCTTTACTTCTTTGAACAGGCTGGGTTGTTATTGGCTGATGAAATTGACGCAAAGTTCGTGGAAATGACTGGACTGCTGAAAATCACTCCGTATGCCGGTATGAAAGTCCGTAACAACCCGGATGAGCATTATAGAAAACTTGTTGTCCCGCATTTTCCCTTTATCATGCTCTACCGTTACGATGAAGAAATTGAAAATATAAAAATTATCAGGATATTACATACCGCCAGAAGAATAGCGGGATTGTTTTAAGTAAAAAATTTCCTGATGACTCTCACCCTATCAATGGGCATAAACGGTGAGTTGTTCTTACTATGGCATAAGGAGACGGTTCACTCAGCACCAATGAATATGTTGTGTCAACATGCTTATAGCTTGAGTCATCATTCATACTCATTTTAATAATTCTTTCTAGCGGAGTATAAGAGCCATCCCACTGACTAAAATTAAAGAAAAATTTATCAAAGTTGATTCGATTATCGAGTGAATTGGGGTCTTTCTTATAGTCGGCGTAGCACCATCCAAGCACTTCATCTAATTTTAAATCACCGGGTTTTTTATAAGACATCTCACTTAAACAGCTGTAGAACGCGTCAGTCTTAAGTCTGTCTATATCTTTGTAATAAATATAGCTTTTAACAATATCTTTTCTTTTATACTGAGGTTCCTGTGAGTATTCCCAAAGTGTTTTAGTGGCATGTTGTTGGAGGAATGTTTGAGCATCAATCGGTGGCTCTTCTTTAGTGCTGCCGCCGAAAAGGAAAGAGTGCACACCGTAGATAATGGCGATTATGATGATGAAAGGGATCGCGCCTATCAAAATGGTTATGCAAAGCGCTGAAAAAGGCATTGAAGCAGGCTTAGATGTTTCACAATGAGGGCATTACCTTATTTCTTTCAAAAACTATTTTAGTGCATTTTTTGCATCTGGCTCTTCTGGTTCTAGCCATAAAAATTACTCCTTAATTAATCGAAACTACCTATCACTGATAGTGATTATCAAATTGGTGTATTTTCTGTCTGGCATCGCTGAATAATTATCAAAAGAAACGCTTCATGATGCAAATTAGTGCATCTTCTGCGACACCAAAAAATATTTTTTCGAGAGTGGTTTTTGAGGGAAAACAGAGGTGGAATAAATGCTGTGTATTCATATAGTAGTGCCAATCTGCTGCCAATTTCGATTTTTCGTGCACGAAAAGCCTAAGAAAAAAGCCACCGTGCGGTGGCTTTTTTTATTCCCTAACTCACTGTTTTATCAGTAGTTTTTTATTTGGTGCCAGGGCGGGACTAGTAAATAAATGTAATTAATTGAATATATTAAAATTATTTTTGTAATTTATTTTTATGCCCCTATTAATGCCCCTCGTTTGTTTGTGCTTGTTTATTTATCTAACTAATTGATTTAATAAAAATCATGACTATACATACAGGCTATATATATGGTAAAGCTTAATCTTTAATACTCAATCACAGGATACCTATTAATGCTTATGAGAGCATTATTCACCTGTATCAATGAACAGCATAAACACGTTGGTATCATGTGGCACATAAATAACATTCAGAAAATAATATTTCTAATAATTTTAAGATGCAAATCACAATATTTTAAATACCAATAAGGTTGGATTTATTTTTTTGTTGCTTTCCCATTGAAAAGTAAACGAGTCTGCCCAATATGACAATCGTTCACAACAAATGCGGAGCTACAATGAGTATTCAAAGCAAGTTTAATACATTCCATAAAGCAATCAAATTAGGTCGTAAGGATCCAGAATATAAAAATGCTCGTTCAAAGGATGATAGTATCACAGAAGATATTAAAGCTCGTTTTAAGGAAGACGGTTATCCTATCATCGAAGATTTCATTCAGGGATCACTAGCAACTCATACTGCTATTAAAGAAAAAGGCCAGGATTTCGATATAGATCGAGCAATAGTCATCGAAGTAAGTTTGGCTCCTGATAACCCAATTATACCGAAGGAAGCTGTACTAGAAGTGCTAGAAAACAGGAAATTTAAGAATGCAAAAATTAAAAAGCCTTGTGTGACAGCTGATTATAAAACAGAAAACTTGCATATCGATATACCTGTTTATCGTCGATATGAAAATGAGCAGTATGAACTTGCTATTGGTAAGAGGCATTCCGATGAAAACAATAGGGAATGGTCCACAGCAGCACCTCATGAATTAATCGACTGGATTAATCGTTCCGACAAATATGGATTTTATGAATCTGAAAAAATTGCTCAGTACCGCCGTATTGTTCGTTATTTGAAGCGCTGGAGAAATTTCAAATTTAAAGAAGAAGTACGTCAGAAAATTTTCTCCATTGGTATCGCAGTTATGGTGAAGGAACAATTTCAATCTTCAGTCAATACGGAGGGTTTTCCTGATGATTTATTAGCACTTAGGACAACGTTATATGGCATACTAAACTATGGTGGCTATTTCACCGAAGTGGAGGAGGATATATATAAAGTCAAAGTATTACTGCCAGTCAGTCCTCGGCGAGATATTTTTTATAAAAGCAGTACTAATACTGGGACACAATTCCGTAACAAACTGAGATCACTACTGAATATTCTTGATAAAACTGCAAATGAAGAAAATGAATCAAAACAGTGTGATCTGCTTCGTAGTGTATTTGGCGAAGACTTTCCAGAATCTACATCCTCAAATTCTACAGGATCTTCGAGTGCAAAAACTGTTTTTGCAACCGCTGGAGCGGTAGGGACATCACAAGGCGCATGAACTACTCATTTATTAAGGAATGTTTAACTAACTGCGGGTACTGTGTATCCGCAGTTGCTTACAACTCCGATGAAATCAATGCACTTAAAGTTGAGCAAAAAATTGGGGATCATAAGGTAGAGTTACTCCATTTTTATGTGAGAGAGCTTTATCAAATGCCAGAATTCTTGCTCAACAAACCTTCACATTTTGATCGATTAGCCCATACTACTGTTTTTCAGGATGTTGATCTTGCAACTATCTGTGTCAATGTGCCAGATTCTGTGTCTGTGAATTATGAAAAACCTGAGTTGGCTTTTATCGAATCTCTTAATAGGCATATTAGATTATTAACACGTGCGTTAATGGAACCTGAATGGAATAAACAAGAATTACTGAGAGAATTTCAGGCTGGTTGGCTGAGTATTATTGGCAATACAGAAAGTAATTTCATATGCCTATCTGAAAGTAGTGAATTAGAAATACTAAAAGTTTTAAAGCCACGGGCGGGAGTCCAAATGGGGCTTGCTACATACTATTTGGGACATCCGGTAAATTGGTCTTCAGAGAATACAATTTCTTTGCTTGCTAACCAATTGAAAAAAAGGAATCAGGCAGATGGATTGGGTTATATCATACCACTGAATGAACTTATACCAGCTCCATGGACGGAAAATGAACTTGGTGAATGGTACTTATCAGTGTTGTCATCCTTACATGCAGATGTTTTGTTCAAACTCAAAAATCAATATAGACAACAGCGTGTCCGTGAAATTTGGGTTATTTTTAATGGTTATACCTCATCAGGAAGAACATGGTTCGGAATTCATTTTTCCCTAAAAAGCTCTGTCAACGGAAAAAAACATTTACCTTTGACTGGTGCTAATTTGCAGGATTGGAAACTTAAAGCAATAAAAGTTTCGTTATTTAACAAAGAGAGACTTATGCCCCGAAGTGGGGCTGAGCAACGCCTACAAGACAAAAAAGTGCTATTAGTAGGGTGTGGATCTGTAGGGGGGGATATCGCTGATAAACTTGCAGCATCAGGTCTTGGTCATATCACATTATGTGATATAGATTATTTTACTTTGGAAAACTTATATCGACATATTCTACCAATTAATTTTGTATCTTATCTTAAAGTTAGTTCATTGTCGGCAAGTTTGACTCACAAATATCCTTGGTTAAGTATCAATGCGAAAAACTTAACGCTATTACAATTGAGATCACGAGATTTTCTTACGAAATATGATCTCATTATAATCGCAATCGGTTCACCAACACATGAGCGACTTTTCCATGATTACTTGTTAAAAGAAAAAATTAAGGTACCGATGATTAACTCATGGGTTGAAGGTTACGGAATCGGAGGACATGCTACATTAGATATACCGAGTAAACTTGGTTGTCTACGTTGTGCATATGTAAACCCAAAAGATCTTTCAAGAGGGCTTGCATCTAATCTTAACTTTTTAAAGCATAACCAAGATATAACAAAAAATCACGCCGGTTGTGGTGATGCTTTTCTACCCTATACATATATAGCCTCAACACAAACATCATTAATTGCTGCGGATTTGGCAGTTAAATATCTACTGGAAAGAGTGAACGAATCTTCAAAAGTGAGCTGGAAAGGACAAGCTGATGAGGCTATTGATAATGGCTTCTTAGTTAGTGATAGATATTATGCGTTTACGCGCTCGCTTGAAATTTTATCATTATATAACAATGAATGCGATATTTGCAATGGATGATTTATCAATTGAAGTGGTTTCTTCTGAGCTTCAGGTACTTATTCCGAAAGGAGTGATAAGTATGTGGGAGAAGTATCGACAAATAGACCCAGATGCCCATGAAGCTTTCGGGGTGTTGATAGGTTCTAAGTGTATTGATTTTGCATACTATCATATATCAGAAATCACTGAACCAAAGGAACAAGATATCCACTCAAGAAGAAGCTTCACTTTGAAAGATCCAGGACATCAGGCGATTGTTAATGCGTTATTTGAAAGTTCCGGTGGTCAGCTTGTTTATCTTGGTACGTGGCATACACATCCAGAACCTAACCCCCACGCCTCGTCGATTGATATCAAAGACTGGAAAGCATGCTTAAAGCGTAATAAAGATCGCCAGCTTTTTTTTATAATAGTAGGTACCGAAAAAAAAGCACTTTATTATTTTGATGGGGAAATTTTTAACCGATACGAGTTTTGAGGTTATTACGATGAATAAAGAACTACTAATCCATATAGCAAAATTAATATTCAAACCGAAGGATCAACTTACACGATTAGCATTAGGTCTGTTCAAATTGGGATTGCTATCATTATTAGGTGGTTGGGGAATAAGTATTAAGTTTACAAAAGAGTTTCTGGAAAAAAATTTAAAAATAATTGAAGATATAAATGTTGGATATCAAAAGTATACAGATATTGCTTATTGCTTTGGAAGTTTGGCTTGTCTATTTGGATTGGGACTATGGTGTTATGCGGCATGGATTGCAATGAAAGATATGAATCGAAAAGATATAGTTTTAATCAGTGCCTTTGGTTTTGAAAATATAGATCCTAACTCCTCGATTAGTGGTCTTTCATATAGAGAGAAAGCAAAAATATTGCCATTGAAGTTTTCTCCTTTTGATTCGAGGAATAAAGAAAACATTATACATAAGGCTGCTTTTTTAAAGCAAAGTATTCTTGAAAGAACACAACATTCTGATGCGAGTCAGGCATATATAATCTCTTTGGGTAGTGTCCCATATCTTTTTATGATCGGAAGTTTTATGCGTGATGGACATCTACCTTTAAAGATTTTTGATTTTGACCGCACTAAAAACTATTTTCACCCATTGGATGAATTTCCTACAGGGGCGATCTTGTTAAAAAAGTATCGCGGTGCCGAAGTCCAAAAAATCTCCTCAATTCAACCAAACGATGAGGGAGTTATTGGATTAGCAATCTCATTTACCATGGAAATTCAAGATAGTGAATTGCCTGAAAGCATCATTGATCATACATTACATGTCGAACTAAGTACGGGATTTCGATTCGATAATCTCCCAGCAGAAGAAGAACAAGGAAAAATTACTAAAGAGTTAAGTTATATTATATCGGAGCTAAAACAGCGTACGAGCAGAGTTGATCTATTTATTTCTGCTCAAGCATCCTTCATATTACGATTAGGAACTTTATATCAGGAAGGTTTACATGGTGTTGTGACAGTCTGGCACTGGAATCCATCAAGCAAAAGTTATGAATGGAGTTTATCTATTAATGGTAATAAAGTTGATTGAAATGTATAGCTATAGTTAGTTAAGCTATTTTATTATAGTTCTTATTGAGAAGATATCTATATATGCTTATCTTCTCAATAACTTTAAAATTTAAGCTTGGTTATTCTTATGACTTATTGCGAAATTTACGCTCAATAAGTTGACCACGCTGATCAAAATACCGACTAGGCCAGATTTCTGAAGGATGGACACCGAGATAATCAGCAATTATCCATTCACCTTTCGGCCACGGCCTACTGAATGCATTTGCTAATGTCGATGAACTGAGTCCCGCTTCACGAGAAACAGCCGCTAAGGTTGTTCCACGTTTACGTAATGCTGCGATGATATCGGCCTGATGCCAGTCAGTTCTAATGTTGTTATTCATTCCTATTACCCCTTCCATTAATTAATATTGATGGTGGTGATTCAGACAGGGTTCGCAGTACCGGGGATTACCATCCGGCGAGGCCGAAGCCTCCCCCGCCTGAACCACCATTGAAAGGGTGATAGCAGACGCACTGGTAGAAGAACTTACTACCAGTGGGTAATCCTTATAAGGCTGCGAAACCTTACCACTAGATTTTGCTAATGGCGGGAATATTTTAACTGATTGTTTTATCTAACTCAATAACCGAACGACTAAGTTGAACGACTATAAACCCGTTCAACGTAACGCCCGCGACCATCACCGTGCCCTAAATCCATTGATACCAGTGCTCTTGCTTCTTGCCGATTAAAACCATTTTGTTGGTAAAAATTAAGCGCATCTTGCGCCCACGCATAGCGCAAACTGTGGGG
>NZ_CAWMEB010000440.1:0-9156 GCF_963866145.1 Xenorhabdus sp. NBAII XenSa04 | reverse complement strand
ACGGGACTCGAACCCGCGACCCCCGGCGTGACAGGCCGGTATTCTAACCAACTGAACTACCGCACCGCAGGGCGTTCTGGTTGAGAACGGGATGGATAATACGAGCCTCCGCACAATCCGTCAATCGCTTTTTATAATAAAATAGTGCACTTGCACAGTTTTTCACCTTAATGGCAAATTAATCCCCACTTATCATACTCTCAATCAATGTCATTGTTCAGGTTCTGTTCGCCATAAACAACTTCCCCCTTTCTTTTGCACCAGATCCAAACGGGACTCATGCTGAATCAATTCCTCGTCAGAAGCATAAATAACTCTCAACCCCGCCTGAGGGCGAGTGATTTTTTGAATTTCTGCAACCTGCGCATTGTTGGATACTTCTCCTTCCATTGAAAAAGCCAGTGATGTCTGACCACCAGTCATTGCCAGATAGACATCCGCCAGAATTTCGGCATCAAGTAATGCGCCGTGGAGAGTACGTTTCGAGTTATCAATATGGTAACGATCGCACAACGCATCAAGGTTGTTACGTTTACCGGGGAAAAGCTGCCTTGCCAGCATCAAACTATCCGTAATCGTACAAAATTCCGCGGTTGGCGGAATATCACGATTAAGTTTGCTGAACTCATAATCCATAAAGCCGATATCGAACGTCGCGTTGTGGATGATCAGCTCAGCCCCACGGATAAATTCAATAAATTCGTCAGCAATATCAGCAAATTTGGGTTTATCCAGCAAAAATTCATCACTGATACCATGAACCTCAAACGCTTCCGGATCAACCAAGCGTTCAGGTTTAATATAGATATGGAAATGACGTCCTGTAAGGCGGCGGTTGATGACTTCCACCGCGCCGATTTCAATGATGTTATGCCCCTCGTAGTGAATTCCCAGTTTATTCATACCGGTTGTTTCGGTATCGAGGACGATTTGACGGGTAATTGCAGTGCTCATAGTGTTTTTTTGTGTCAGACTTAGAGTTTTGATTGAAGATAATATAGGAAGAGTCTACCAAATATGAGCAAACAGGTAGAAATTTTCACCGATGGTTCTTGTCTCGGTAATCCCGGCCCCGGTGGATATGGTGTTTTACTTCGTTATAAACAAAAGGAAAAAAAACTAAGTCAAGGTTATTTCCGCACGACCAACAACCGAATGGAACTTATGGCCGCCATTATCGGGCTGGAAGCACTCAAAGAGCCTTGTAACGTCATTCTGACCACCGATAGCCAATATGTCCGCCAGGGTATTACCCAATGGATCTACAACTGGAAAAAACGTGGCTGGAAAAAAGCGGACAAATCTCCCGTGATCAATGTTGATCTGTGGCAACGACTGGATAAAGCCATTTCATCCCATAATATTGACTGGCGTTGGGTTAAAGGGCATACAGGCCATCGGGAAAATGAGTTATGTGATGAATTGGCTCGCACAGCGGCCAATGCCCCGACCCAGAATGATGATGGTTATATCAATGAAAACTGACCTAATAAGAAATTAATAGCGTTGGTGAAAATTTTTCGCTGCCCCTAACGCATTACTGAATTTAGGTTTCAACAATTTGGCCCGCATGGGATTGAGAGTTAAAGGTATTGTCCGCTTGCGGGCAATAATCACATTCAGACAACCAAGTATTGATGTCGTATGCTCATAGAAACTATTTCCACTCTTCCACGGTAAGACATGGAAATTAGCATGGTAAAGAACTTCATAATTAAGCAAGCGAAGCCAGTCCAATTGACGAAAACGGGAAAACATTTGGGCACGGTAAGGTTGCCTGCGACATACAGGTGAAATCACTTTTTTCAGCCCTAATAAACTTATTGGATTAAAACCAGAAATGATCAACCAGCCGTCATCAATCATAATCCGATCCACTTCCCGAAGCAGCCAATGAGGATCAACACTATAAGTCAACATATGAGCCAATAAACAAGCATCAACCGATTTCGCTTCGAAAGGAAGATAATGAGGATCGGCAATCACATCCATACTTTCGCCTGCCAATCCTACATTGACCTGGTGGCTGATCAGGCAAGAGCGACTGTCAATTTCTGCACTTAAATTACCGACCTTAACTAAATGAAAGCCAAAAATTTTTGGCCACCACGGTTCCAATTGACGTTCCAAAGCGACACGGTAATATTCTCCCCAAGGTAACTCAGCCCAAGATTCAGGAGGAGTTATTTGTTTGATTGCATGTAATGATTGCATGTCATCTTCCTTTCAACCTACAAAGCTATTGTTAAAAGCTATTGTTAAAATGAGGCATATAATGAAGCTTATCAGGCTCCCCGCCCTTTCAGATAACTATATTTGGTTACTTTGTGATGAAGACAAACGTTGTGTCGTTATCGATCCTGCTGAATCACACCCCGTCGTGGAAATTTTAACAGCTAACCAACTTATTCCCGTTGCTATCTTGCTGACACACCATCACTACGACCATGTTGGTGGTGTCGCTGGCTTATGTAAACAATATCCTGAATTACCTGTGTATGGTCCAGAAGAGACCCGAAGTAAAGGAGCTACCCATATTATCCATGAACATGATGTCATTGATATTGGGCATTTCTCTTTCCAGATTATAGCATTACCGGGTCATACACTTGGTCACATCGCTTTCTATCAGGCACCTTACCTGTTTTGTGGAGATACCCTGTTTTCAGGAGGTTGTGGCAGACTATTCGAAGGTACTGCTGAACAAATGTTTTCTTCTCTTGAAAAAATTGCATCGCTACCCGATGACACATTGATTTGTTGTGCTCATGAATATACCGCCGCAAATTTGAAATTTGCGCAGTCAGTATTACCTGAAAATCAAACAATTCACGATTACTATAAAAAAATTATTGAGTTACGCGAAAACAATCAGGCAACAGTGCCCACTGCTTTACAGACTGAGAGAAAAATTAACGTTTTTCTAAATTGTCACGATCTTGATTTACAAAAAAATATCGGTATCAAACCTAATTCAATACCACTTTCTTCTGTTTTTCAGCAATTAAGGGCTTATAAAGATCGATTTTGATTTTGTTGGGTTGTCTTCTGCGTAATAGGTCAGTATGATTGCTCACCTTTTAGGCATACATCAAAAGAAAATATGAAGACAAAAGCGATCTTGTTCGCGTCTGTCTTGCTTGCCGGGTGTCAATCGGGTCTCCAACCAAAGTCTCTCTCCCAGCAGCATACACAGAAAATGTCTTCGACTAATCAAAAAGCAGAAGGTATTGCAGAGCCAGACGAAACTGCAAACTGGAAGATAAGTCCAACAGCCCAACAAGATTTGTGGGGACATATCCGTGATGAGTTGAAGATGGAAATTCCTGACAATAACAGGGTACGTGAACAACAAAATTATTATCTGAGACACAAGAGCTATCTCCAAAATGTGGCGTTACGAGCAGAGCCATATATATATTGGATCGTTGAGCAGATTGATCAACGAAATATGCCCATGGAAGTGGTCTTACTTCCCATAGTGGAGAGTGCTTTTAATCCTCATGCTACATCTTACGCCAAAGCAGCAGGTTTGTGGCAGATTATCCCCAGTACAGGCCGCCATTATGGTTTGACACAGGATAAATGGTACGATGCTCGTCGTGATGTCGCTGCATCTACAACCGCAGCTTTAGACATTCTTGAACGTTTGAACGTGCGTTTTAATGGGGATTGGTTATTAACTATCGCAGCTTATAACAGCGGCGAAGGCCGGATCATACGTGCAATCAAAGACAATCAGTCGCGGGGAAAACCGACAGATTTTTGGTCATTAGCATTACCTCGTGAAACCATGCATTACGTCCCCAAAGTACTGGCGCTCAGTAATGTCATTCGTCACAACGAAAAATTTGACCTTAAATTGCCAAAACCCAACAATCGACAGGCCCTTGCCAAAGTTGAAGTAGGGCAACAAATCACACTATCACAAGCTGCTGAGTTATCCGGGTTATCACTGACTTCCATCAAAACCTATAACCCTGGCTATAAGCAAGGGATGACATCTCCCTATGGGCCACATTACATTATGTTACCAAAAGAGAATGCCAGCCAGCTTAAACACTCGCTGGCAGATGAAAATGTTTTAAAAAATATCCGCCTGGCTGTTGCCAGAAATATTCGTCAGCTACAACAACAGAATCATTACACTGTCCGTTCTGGTGATACATTATCAGCAATTGCAAAACGTTTTAAGACATCTCATCATCAGCTACAAAGGTTAAATGGCTTGAAGACGGCTGACAGACTCAGAGTTGGACAAGTTTTGAAGGTTAATACTAGCGATTCTGTTACGTATCAGGTTCGCAAAGGTGATTCCTTTGCCAGCATCGCCAAACGGCATGGCGTAAATCTTAATGATCTGATGAATTGGAATAAAAAAATCAAGATCAAAGACATTAAACCCGGTATCGCTCTGACGCTTTATATTAACTGATTTATCTTATCCACCAGCGTATAGCTTCCTGCCTTTCAGGCAGGGAGTTTTTACTGTGCCAGATATTATAACCTTGTACAAAACACATAATAATTCGAATATTCTCAATATATTTCAAGTTCAATAAAGGAATCTAACCTTGCCATCATTTACCAGTGATACAGATAATTTCCCTGATAGCTTCAATGAAATATACAAACAGTTGCTACTTCCTGCCGGATACTACGTTTTATTCAGATATTCTGACCAGACAAGGCATATTTTTCACTGGAAATAAAGAAGGAAAAAGGGCCATACGAGTGTATCCCTCTTGGGTATATCCTTTTTCAAAACAAGCAATTAAAACACAAAAATGGCAATCTTCATATTTTATAAATTTAGAAATTCAATTACTTTCCATCGAAAAATTTAATAAAATATTTTCTATCTAAAACAGTAAATTTCCAATATTATTTAAATAATATAATCCTAAGAAAATAATTTGAAATATCATTTCAACTTGGTTATTGAAATAACTTCAACCAAAATACTGTGGGATCACAGGGCAACTGAATGGACGTTTTATAAACACGGATGGCACAAAAATAATATAATAATAGTCCGAATTTAAAACAAATTAACACACACCGTTATTAAAATTAGTTTGAATATCATAACAAAAGTTCAACCGTCTCTAAAATTGAGAAATTTTTTAACAAAAATAGGCTGCTTTATTGTGTTACACAGCAGAACAGCCTATTTGTCGATTTTTATGTTCAAACGATCCTGCTTAGGTTCTCAGTCCCTTGCCCGACTCGATCAAATACCAAGCTAATAAGTAAAAACCGAAAATAAACATACCTAACATACCTAATGTCATTACCAGAGACACATCAGCAATACCGAGGAAACCATAGCGAAATCCACTGACCATATAAACGATTGGATTTAGCTTCGATACCATCTGCCAAAACTCAGGTAATAAAGTCAGGGAATAAAACACACCGCCCAAATAAGTTAATGGCGTCAGAACAAAAGTCGGAATGATACTGATATCATCGAAGGTTTTCGCAAAAATGGCATTCAACAAGCCAGCTAATGAAAATAAGATCGATGTCGCCAATAGGGTTATTACGACCATTCCCCACGAGTAGAGCTGTAACGGTACAAAAAGCAAAGAAACCAGTGTAACTAAAATGCCCACACATACACCACGAGCCACTCCGCCGCCGACAAACCCGGCAATAATGACATGTGTTGGCACAGGCGCAACCAGCACTTCTTCAATACTACGCTGGAACTTAGCACCAAAAAAGGAAGAAGAGACGTTTGAATATGAGTTAGTGATCACAGACATCATAATCAGACCGGGAACAATAAACTGCATATATGCTACGCCTCCCATTTCCCCAATACGGGAACCCACTAGATTGCCAAAAATGACAAAATAGAGAGACATAGTAATCACTGGTGGTAGCAAAGTCTGTACCCAAATACGACCAAAGCGAGTAACTTCTTTAATCCAGATAGTTTTCAATGCCACCCAGTATAGTTGGATCATTGACGAGCTCCTTGGCTATTATTTGTCAACCCGATAAACAGCTCTTCTAGACGATTCGCTTTATTACGCATGCTGTTAATTTGGATACCCTGCATACTCAATTGGGAAAAAATATCATTTAATCCCTGCCCACGTTTCACATCCACTTCTAATATGGTGGTATCCACCAAACGATAGCCATAACCCTGAAGGACTGGCATATTTCTTTTCGGTGCTAAATCGAATAAGAACGTTTCCAGTTCCAGTTGGCTGAGTAAATCCTTCATGCTGGTATTCTCCACCAACTCACCATTCTGAATAATGCCAATATTACGGCAGAGCATTTCAGCCTCTTCCAGATAGTGAGTTGTCAGGATGATAGTCGTTCCCTGTGCATTCAAAGTTTTCAAAAACTCCCACATAGAGCGACGTAGTTCAATATCCACACCAGCAGTAGGCTCATCTAAAATTAATAAATTTGGCTCGTGTATTAAAGCACGGGCAATCATTAGACGGCGCTTCATACCTCCTGATAAACGGATTGCCCGTTCATTGCGTTTGCCCCATAGATCCAGTTGTGACAGATAGGTTTCCGCCCTGCTTTGCGCCACATCGCGTGATACACCGTAATATCCGGCCTGATTCAACACAATCTGAATCACTGTTTCAAATGGATTGAAATTAAATTCCTGCGGCACTAAACCCAACTGACGTTTGGCATTGACCAAATCCGTATCAATATCGTAACCAAATACGTTGACCTTACCGCTACTTTTATTAACCAAAGAGCTGATGATACCGATGGTAGTCGATTTTCCTGCACCATTTGGCCCCAAAAGCGCGTAGAAATCGCCAGCTTCTACACGTAGATCAATCCCACGCAATGCTTTCACTCCACCTTTATAGGTCTTCGTGAGCTGAGTTAACTCCAATGCATAAGCCATAAGTCAAAAACACCTTTATTCTTTGCTATTTTTGAATGCAAGATAGAGATTATGCCATTATTTTGCCTATACTTCTTTTCAATGATAGGGATCAAAGCAAAAACATTACTCAATTAAATATTAAATTCTCAATTAATGTTGTATATGATTCTATCTCAAAAATGTTGCCAGGCTATTAGTCATGATGAGAAAAATTGAAGAGCTGTTCGCCAGGAACAAGCAGTGGTCTAAATCCGTAAATGAAGAAAACCCGCATTTCTTCAATGAATTATCAAAAGCACAAAAGCCCCATTTTCTATGGATAGGCTGTTCGGATAGCCGTGTACCTGCTGAAAAGCTTATCGATGCTGCACCGGGTGATCTTTTCGTTCACCGGAATGTTGCAAACCTTGTTATACACACCGATTTAAATTGTTTATCCGTTGTACAGTATGCTGTCGATGTTTTACAGGTTGAGCATATTATCATCTGTGGTCACTACGGATGCGGTGGTATTGAAGCGGCAGTAGACGGCACTGAATTAGGCTTAATCAATAACTGGCTACTCCATATCCGTGATTTGTGGTACAAACACAGCTCAATGCTTGGCGAGTTGCCGCCTAATGATCGACTGAATCGTTTATGTGAACTAAATGTTATTGAACAGGTTTATAACCTTGGGCATTCAACCATTATGCAGTCAGCATGGAAACGCGGGCAAAAAGTGATGATCCACGGTTGGGTATACGGTTTGAAGGATGGTGAACTATATGATCTGGATATTACCGCAGACAGCCGGGAAAAATTGGAACTCAATTACCGCCAGGCAATCTCCAAACTGGCTAATAAAAAGTAACAAATTTCTGTAAAAATAAATGGCAGCTAAAACTGCCATTTATTTACTGCACCAATGCTCTTGTGCATTAGCACAAGAATTTACTCTCCCAACAGAGTAACATGGCCGATATAAGGCAGATGACGATAGCGCTGAGCATAGTCAATGCCATAACCAACCACGAATTTATCTTCAATCGAATAACCAATCCATTCAACTGGCACATCAACTTCACGGCGGGATGGCTTGTTCAGTAACGTACAAATTGCCAACGAGTTTGGTTCACGCAAGGCCAGGATTTCACGAATTTTATTTAGTGTATTGCCTGAATCAATAATATCTTCAACGATCAACACATCTTTACCACGAATATCTTCATCCAGATCCTTCAGGATTTTCACATCGCGGGTAGAGCTCATTCCATTACCATAGCTGGACGCTGTCATAAAATCCACTTCGTGAGGAACCTGAATTGCACGGCATAAATCCGCCATGAAAATAAACGATCCTCTTAACAATCCAACCAATACCAGTTCACGATCACTATTACGGTAATGCTCTGTAATCTGTTGCCCCAGTTCAGCAATGCGTCGCTTAACCTCCTGCTCGGAGATCATTACTTCTACAATATGTTTCATTATAAATATAACCAGTTGATATTATTTTAAATAACCACAATAACCATCAATAATGAGCGTGATTATTTACACACCGATCAACCCAATAAGCTCATCGAGCGCATAAAATAACACTCTATGACATCAGAACAAAACCCTATTCATTAACACACGGTTAATTTTTTACTGGTAATTAAAAGGTCATTTTCCAAGTTCAGGTAAATAAAGTTTGGCTAAAAAAGATATTAATATGTTAACTTAGGCAAAACAGCAAAAAATCAATATAATAGGAATTATGCAAAAACTTGCCTTATTGACTTACATTCTGGTTCTATTTGGTTTCACACAACCCGCAAGGGCTTTGTCTGAAAATGAAGCTGAAGATCTTGCTGATCTCACCGCAGTTTACATCTACCTAAAATATGATTGTGGTTATAGTCAGATCCCGGAGAGGGAAATCAGACGCACAATCGTTTATTTTGCCCAACGTAATAAATGGGATCTCAGTAACTATGATGGTCAGTTAATGGAGAAACTAAATCAGTTAGGCTATAACGATCTGAAAGGAATCAACCTGCCTCATGAGGTAAAATGTCGTTCTCTTGCCCGACGCTCCCTCAGCCTACTTGCTTATGTCAAATAAGTTTCTAATCATTCTCAGGTCAATATCACAGTGCAACTAACTTTTTCGTTGGCTATTATGTGCGCCTCATAATCATGAGTGCACAATGGAGGAATACCATACATGTCACAAGAAAACGTTTGGTATGAAACATTACATGCCAATTTTGGCCAGTATTTCACGGTTGGGTCACGTATTCAATCCG
>NZ_CAWMEB010000439.1:0-36431 GCF_963866145.1 Xenorhabdus sp. NBAII XenSa04 | reverse complement strand
CAAGCATAGACGTCAACCGCCCCGTGGGATAGGTGGGGTCAAGCGGTACATAGGCACCGCCGGCCTTGAGGATAGCCAGTAAACCCACCACCATCTCCGGGCTGCGTTCGACACAAATTGCCACCCGGTCATCGGGCCGTACGCCTAATTCAATCAGGTAGTGCGCCAGACGGTTGGCGCGGAGATTAAGTTCACCATAGCTGATAGTTTGTTCTTCAAACATGACGGCAATGGCATCGGGATGATGCGCGGCTTGCGCCTCGAATAATTGATGGATCAGCGCGTTCTGTGGGAAAACGGTCTGAGTGGCGTTAAAGTCCACTAATAGTTGTTGACGCTCTGTCGGAGGTAAGACGGGTACATCCCGAATCAACTGCTGCGGATTGCAGTGCAACGCTTCGACCAGACCGCTGATGGTGGTAGCCAGGTAATGGGTAACACGAGCTGGATCGATACTTGTCACAGTCTGGGCAGTCAGGCGGAAATTGGTTCCCAGATCATCCACGGATAAAGTGACAGGGTAGTTAGTCCGCTCTCCTATGGTGACGAGACGTATACCTGTCTGGTGAGGCCCAATCATGTCAGATCCATTGGCCTGGCTGTGACGATAATTGAGCAAGGTGCTGAACAATGGCATTGGCAGTGTAACACCGCTGCAACGTTGTGCCAGCACCAATGGCGCTTGTTCATGCTCCAAGAGTGTCGTCAGGCTGTGGTAAGCTGCCTGTATAACTTCCTGCACACTGCGATCTGTCAGAGAGATCCGCACGGGAAGGGTATTAATAAACATACCCAGTGTTCGGGCCGTGCCAACACCGCCTGATAATCTGCCCAGTAACACGGAACCAAAGACCACATCATCGCAACCGCTGATTTGTGCCAACACCTGCGCCCAGGCTGCATGGAACAATACTCCCGGACTGACGCCCAGACTACGAGCTTGAGTGCGGATCGCTTCTGCCAGAGTCGGTTCGAGCAGAAGTTGGGCTTCGATAATCGGTTCATTATCATTCTGCATTGAAAGCACCCCGAACGGTGCGGTCGGTGTGTCAATATCAGCAAGTTGGGTGCGGAAATAGGCTTCGTGTACCGTAGCTGGGACGCTCAGGGTTTGAGCAATAAAATTGCGATAAGGTAGTGCCGCGGGTAACGCCTCGGCATGGCCCTGTTGTATTTGGGTAATCTCGGCAAAAATCAGCGCCAGTGTCATATGGTCGCAGACCAGATGGTGGAAACGCAGCGCCAGCAACCATTCTTCCTGTGCCGGATCGTAGGCGATATCTGTGGCAAACAGGGGGGCACGGCTCAGGTCGAGACGATTACAACGCTGGTCAGTGTGGGCCAGTAACTGAGTTGGAACGTCTTCTGCTGTGGCCGGAGTGAAACTGTTAACGTGCAATGGTGCTTTGCGCCAAACTACCTGAACAGGTTTCTCTAGTCCTTGCCAGTAGGCGGCAGTACGCAGAATATCATGGCGATCAATAACTTGTTGCAGAGCGACAAGGAAGGTATCGAGACGTTCACGGTTGTCAAAGGCCAGCAGGCTCAATAACAGATAAGTATCGCCTTGTTCCTGCAATAGATAATGGAACAAGATACCTTCCTGTAGCGGTGCCAACGGATAGATATCCTGTACATTACTCACTCCGCCAGGGGTTGCCTCAATGATGGCATCAATCTCTGTCTGGGACAGCGCAACCAATGGCAACATATCGGGCGTGATGTGAGTACTGTGTGCGGGGATACAGTTAGGTGGCACAGCAAACGTTTCAGTGTCCCCCTGAATAGCCTGTGCCATTTCGTTCAGGATCGGCGTAGAGAATATACTGCGTACATCAAGTTGCCAGCCGAGATCATATAGTCGTTCGATCAGACTAACAATCATCAGTGAATGCCCGCCCAGTTCAAAGAAATGGTCATGACGACCCACTTGTTCCACTCCCAACAACTCTTGCCAAATTTCAGCCAGCGTGATTTCGATTTCACCGACCGGAATTTCATAGCCGCGAGCAACCACAGCGGATACATCCGGTTCAGGCAGTGCCTGATGGTCAAGTTTGCCGTTGGGCGTCAACGGAAAAGTTTCAAGTATGACAAAAGCACTGGGCAGCATGTATTCAGCGAGCTGCCGGGCAAGTTGTTGACGTAGATTGGCGGGAGACAGTTCAATACCCTCTAAAGGCCGGACATAGGCAACCAGACGTTTCTCGCCAGTAAGATTTTCGTGGGAAATATTTTCTTCATCGGAAATATATTCACGTGCCAAGACCACGGCTTCACGTACCCCGTGACATTGCATCAATTTGGCTTCAATTTCGCCTGGCTCAATACGGAAACCGCGCAGTTTGATCTGAAAATCATTGCGACCAAGGTATTCAATATGACCATCGGGCAGCCAGCGGCCGAGATCGCCGGTTTTGTACATACGGGCGTCTGATACAGGAGAAAACGGGTCAGCCAGAAAACGTTCCGCCGTCAATTCGGGGAGATTCAGATAGCCACGGGCAACACCCGCACCGGCAATATGGATTTCCCCCGTCACACCGAGAGGCACCGGTTGACCGTGGCGGTCAAGGATATAGATCTGGGTGTTGGCGATTGGGCGGCCGATATGGCTGACAAAACCTGCCGTCCGGCTCATCCGTGTCCAGGTTGAATAAGTCGTCGTCTCGGAGGGGCCATACAGGTTACAGACGTTTTGTACGGATGAGCGGGCAAACAAATGCTCAACGACATGAGGTTTCAATGCTTCACCGGCTAAATTGACCGTCTGGGTAGTCATAGGCACGGCATTGACTTCAAGCAAGTGCGAAATGGCGGAAGGCACCGTGTTGATCAGGCTGATGGGATGTTCAGTTGTGACCAGTGACAGCACATCAGAAACAAGATGAACCGTACCGCCAGAAATAAGCGGAGCAAAGCATTCGTACACCGCCAGATCAAAATTCAGCGAAGTGGCAAAAAGCGTGTGTGATAATTCTTCCCGGCCAAAAGTCCGTTGTGCCCAGGTCAGGAAATTGATTGTATTACAGTGAGTGATCGCCACACCTTTCGGCTGGCCGGTAGAACCGGAAGTGTAAATCACATAGGCCAGATGACGTGATGTTAATCCTAACGCGTGTACATCCAGATTGTGGGTAGGTTGTGACGTCAGGAAGGCTTCTTGGTCATCAAGTATTACCGTAGGTACTGGGGTATTTAGTTTTTCGACGAGTGTTGTTTGAGTCAGCAAAGCTATCGGCTTAGCATCTTCCAGCATATAAGCCAGTCGTTCACTAGGATAGGCCGGATCAAGCGGAACATAGGCACCACCGGCTTTCAGGATAGCAAGTAAACCCACTACCATATTCAGATTGCGCTCAACACAGATGGCGACCCGATCATCAGGCTGTATCCCCTGTGCAATCAGATGGTGAGCCAGTCGATTGGCCCGGTAATTCAGTTCATCATAACTCAGCGATTGATCTCCACATACCACAGCCGTTGCATCGGGAGTGCGGGTAACTTGTGTTTCAACCAGTTGGTGAATCAAAGCATCCTGTGGGAAATCTGCTTTTGTAGCGTTGAACTCCACCAGAAGTTGTTGTCGTTCTGTTTCTGGCAGCATCGGCAGAGTGGCAATACGTTGAGTTTCATCGGCCACCATTGCCGTCAGTATATGGGTTAAATAGCCAACCATGCGCTCGACAGTCGCACAATCAAACAAATCCGCAGCATATTCCAGTCCACCAGTCAGGCCGGCGTCAGTTTCAATCAACAAAAGCATCAAATCAAAGTGCGCGCTATGACTTGTCTGCTCAATCCGAGCGATCTGTAAACCGGACGATGTTTGATTCCGGGCGGGAGTATTGTCTAAGGCCAGCATTACCTGAAAAATCGGGCTGTAGCTCAGGCTGCGCTCAGGTTGCAACGCTTCTACCACCTGCTCAAAAGGCAAATCTTGATGGGCATAGGCAGCAAGTGCTCGCTCACGAACCTGTGTAAGCAGATCGGTTACGCTGGCAGAATCATCCAGTGTGATACGCAAGGCCAGTGTATTGACAAAGAAACCGATTAAACCTTCCAGTTCACTGTGCGGACGATTGGCAACCGGGGTGCCGATAACAATATCATCCTGACCACTTAACCGGGCAAGTACGATACTCCAGGCCGCCAGTATAGTCATAAACAAAGTCGTGTGATGACGTTGTCCAACGGCTTTCAGTGATGCCAATAAAGTAGCATCAAGATGGAAAGGCACCTGACTGCCGGTATAAGTCTGTACTGGCGGGCGTGGTCGGTCAGTGGGAAGTGACAGCAAGGCCGGGGCTCCTGCAAGTTGCTTCTGCCAGAAATCACGTTGTTCAGGGAGTGTCGTTGCCTGCAAACAATCACGTTGCCAAACGGCATAATCGGCATATTGAATGGTCAATGGTGGCAATGGATCGCCTTGACCATTGAGGGCGACATGATAGAGCACATCCAATTCGTGCTCCAGTACACCTATAGACCAACCGTCAGCAATAATATGGTGCAGGGTAAGCAGCAACATATGGGTCTGGTCCGTCAGTTGCAACAGTTGAACGCGGAGTAAAGGGCTTTGACTGAAGTCAAAAGGTGTCTGCGCTTCAATAGCGGTAAGATCAGCGATGTGTTGAGTGTGGGCGTCTGGAGTCAATGAACGCAGATCCTGATAAGACAGAGCAACGCTGCTATCGGCGGGATTATTGATGTACTGATAGGGCTGCCCTTCAATCAGGATGAAACGGGTGCGCAGGCTCTCATGACGGACAATCAGGCGTTCGAATGCAACGATGAGAGCTTGTTGGTTAAGTTGTCCCGTCAGACGCAGTAACACCGGAATATGGTAAGCCAGACTGGCAGCAGGATCGAGCTGACTAAGGAACCACAACCGTTGTTGGGCGAAAGAGAGCGGAAATGGACGGCTGCGATCATCAATGGCAGGAATAACAATCTGAGTAGTGACCAACGCGCTGGTAAGCGTCTGAGCCAAGTCTGCTAATAGTGGTTGGGCAAAAAGTTGTTGTAGTGATAATTCCCGCCCCAATACCTGACGCACACGTGCAGCAAGCTGAACGGCAAACAATGAATGCCCCCCCAGTTCAAAAAAGTGGTCGTGACGACCAACCCGCTCAAGCCCAAGCAAGTCTTGCCATATCTGTGCCAGTCGCGTCTCGATTTCACCCATTGGCGCTTCATATCTGCGTGTCACCACAGCCGATGCATCAGGAACGGGAAGTGCACGACGGTCGAGTTTACCGTTGGGAGTTACAGGAAAAGCATCAAGCGTAACAAAGGCACTGGGTAGCATATAGTCGGCAAGATGCTGAGCCAATTGTTGACGCAGTTCTGCCGGGGTTGGTTTCGCGCCATCCAAAGGTCGCAGATAGGCAACCAGACGCTTGTGGTCTGGTTCATCTTCACGTAGAAGAACGACTGCTTCACGTATCCCGTGGCATTGTGCGAGTTGTGTTTCTATTTCACCAAGTTCGATACGGAAGCCACGCAATTTAACCTGAAAGTCATTACGACCGAGGTATTCAATGTTGCCATCGGGTAACCAGCGGCCAAGGTCGCCGGTTTTGTACATGCGCGCATCTGGTTTTGAAGAGAAAGGATTAATAAGGAAGCGTTCGGCAGTCAGTTCAGGACGATTCAGGTAGCCACGAGCCACACTGGTTCCGGCGATATGTATCTCACCAGTCACTCCGATGGGAACAGGCTGACCATATGGATCGAGAATATAGATCTGAATATTGGCGATTGGGCGGCCAATAGGGGGAAAAGTTGACCACTGTTCAACATCTTGGTCCAGTGTGTATGCCGTTACTACATGGCTTTCAGTCGGGCCATAGTGATTATGCAACTGGCATGATCCGGTACGCTGTATAAAGTGGCGAATGGCCGGTGTAATACGCAGTTGCTCGCCAGCAGTAATGATATGAGCCAGACAAGAAAAATCGCCTTCAATATGATTTGCCGCCTCGGCAAGGTGCTGTAGCGCAATATAAGGCAGGAAGATTCTGTTTATCTGTTTTTGCTGAATTAGGCGAAGGAATTGTTGAGGTTCTCGACGCATTTCTTCATTCATCAAGACCAAACATCCGCCTTCGCACAGAGTCGTAAATATTTCCTGGAAGGCAACATCAAATCCTGGCGCTGCAAATTGCAGTGTTCTACCGGGAGCTGTTTTATCAGAACCAAAGAGATGTGAAAAATTCTGGCGATGCCATTGTAACAAGTTAAACAAGGCTGCCAGAGACATTTCCACGCCCTTAGGCAATCCGGTAGAGCCTGAGGTATAGATAACATAGGCCAAATTGTGTGATGTCAATCCCAGTGATTGTGTGTCTGGATTGTGAGTGGGTTGTTCCTCCAGAAACGGGATTTGCGGGTCGAGGATGATTTGGTGTACAGATGTGCCGGGCATGACACTGCTTAGCATATCAGCAAGTGCGGTCTGGGTAAGCAAAGCCACTGGAGTCGCGTCTTCAAGCATATAGCGCAGACGTTCGGTCGGATAAGCAGGGTCCAGCGGCACATAGGCACCACCTGCCTTGAGGATGGCAAGCAAACCCACGACCATTTCCAGACTGCGTTCGACACAAATAGCGACTTTATCGTCCGGGCGCACGCCTAACGCAATCAGATAATGTGCCAGACGATTGGCACGGTGATTGAGTTCGTCATAACTCAGTGCCTGATCTTCAAATATCACGGCAGTTGCGTCAGGATGGTGTGCTACTTGCGTTTCAACCAGTTGATGGATCAGGGTGTCTTGCGGGAAGTTCACTTGAGTGGTATTGAAATTGACCAGCAGTTGGTTCTGTTCTGTCAGTGATAAAATCGGTAAATTTTGAATCAGGGTCTCTGTCGATGTAAGAGCGGCCTCTGTCAATACCGCAATACGGGATTGAAGTGCTATCACATCTGCCCGATTCAGGTAGTTGGTTGAGAAATTGAACTCAACCGTGACAGGTTGATTGGCATCCTCACAGCCAGCAAATGCGTATCGGCGAAGCATGATAAAGAGAGGGAATGGGGTGCCACGTTGTATTGCAGCGTATTGGAAAATAGTACCCGAATTAGTATCCGATGAATTAGTATCCGATATAGTAGTGCCTGATATAGTAGTGCCCGGCATGTTAGCGTTTGCTTCGAACAACTCAAATGACAATATGATATCGAATAACTGGGCGCGTCCTGTCTTTTGCTGGATTTGTGTATACCGGTTAATCTCTGCGATGGGTAAACGTTGACGTTTATAACAACGACGTAACTCCGCAGCGGCTTTGTGCATAACATCAAGAAAGGTGTCATGAGGTGTAATGGTTATACCAACAGGAATAACGGATGAAAACATTCCTACTGTGCGTTTTTGTTTAGCATTCCTGCGGTTATGCACCGGAACACCAATAACGATCTCCTCAGCATCGGTACTGTGTGAGAAATAGCGAGTGCGTGCGAAATAGCACGCCAGAATGGCATACATGAAATGTAAGACAGACAACCCATGCCTGGTCACCGTCTCTTCAATGCGCTGAAAAAGTCCGTTATCTAATTGCCAAAGTAAAGGCTCGGTTTGCCCATGAGAGGTGGTTTTCTCTGGATTTAACGGTTGGAGCAATGCGGGGGGTAAGTTCGCATAGCGTTCCAGCCAAAATTGCCGATCTTGCACATAACGTTGTGAGTCGAAATAGGCGTTATCTTCGGTAACAAAATCAAGATAAGAAGATGCAGGCTCGAATAGCTGTTCTCCCCGGATTAAACCGCCATAAATATAAGCAAGATCTTCAGGAATCAAGCCTAAACTTGTAGCATCCCCGATCAAATGATGGCAACAGAATTGCCAGTACCAGCGTGTATCGTTTACTCGTAGTAGTTCAGCACGCCACAGAGCGCCATTTAAATCGAACGGTTGCATGAAAGCTGCCCGGATATGTTGCGTGGCTTGGGCTTCTGCGTCGGTATGCTGTGAGAAATCGTGAATTGTCACAGAAATGGGCAAAGTTTCTGCAATTTCCTGAAGGGGTAACGCTTGGGTATTGATGAGTCGTAAACGTAATGCGTCATGACGATAAACAACAGTTTCAAAAGCACGCATTAACAGAGCTTCATCCAATTTTCCTTCAATGAGCACAACTGAACCAAGATTATAGCAGGGGTTATCAGGTCGGATAATTTGGTCAAGCCAGACGACTTGCTGAGTAGAACTGAGTGAAAATTGGCAAGAAGGTACAGAAGAATTCTCAAATGCAAGTGGCTTTTCGTTATTGATACGACTGCATGACATAGGCATTGCTTAACTCCTGCTAGTTAGGCTAATGATTCGGCTAATGGATTAAATGTGAGTTATCTGACGTTGTTACCCATTGAAGATATTTAAGAGTTACATTTTTCATAAAACAGATACTGTATTTTTTAAATTGCCATCCTAAAAGGGGGATACTTCATTTATTTTTGATATGAGTAATTAAAATTGCTGATGGTTTTTTCATGAGATGAATAGTGATGAGTAGTAATCAAATTTGCCTATGTAATTTTTTCTAATAAATAGGCCGATATTAATGAACTAAATTGGCTGGCGATAATAATATCACAATGCAATAAATCAAAATGAAACATCAATAATATTAATTGAAATGGTAGGTGTGAAATAGCAGGTGGGAAGCAACTTCCAGGAGATCAGCATCTTTTGTTTTCTGGTTCCATTTCTATGATAGGGAAAGAACAAGCATAGAATAAGTATGAGAAATAACAGGAGGGGTTTAATGCCTCTCCTGCATTTGCATTGGGTTAGGTGTATTAGGCTAGATATGATCTGTCAGTTTGTTGTCCTCGGTAATCACATTTATACCGTGTGTTTAGCCAAGTCTTTAGGGGTTATTTTCTTGGACACATTGTCTTTATTAATCGATAAGACTATCTTTCCATGTAATCCATCCAATAGATTATCCCCTATCTTTTTTACTGTTAAAATTGCAGCTCTATTTTTAACGCCAGAAAAGATGGAGTCATCTTCATTTTTAAGCCTATCAACATCCCTTGGAGAATACATATCATTCATCATGACTTCTTCAGATACATCCTCAGGGAAATAGAGTTGGCCTACAAAATAGAATTTATCTTCCTGTCTTTTTTGTACATTCGCCTTCCTTGCTGATAAATGGATATGTAAAGCTCTTCCCGCATAAAATCCAGGGAAAATGGTAGTGAACCTGACGATGCCTTCTTTATCAGTCCGTTGCGCCCCACGAAGGAATGTGCTTTCATCCGTTCTTGAAATCGTCCCTATACCACCAGATGGAGCCTCGATATCTGGGTTTATATATTTCCAACCTGAATACTTACCCATTGCATTACAATGCCATATATCAATAAAGATATCATTTAAAGGTTTGCAGGTGACAGAATCAATTATTTTCATTGTCAATAAAAGAGGTATTCCTGGTTCATCCTCTGTTATATTCCTTCTCAACAGTTTGTTATTTATAAAATAGGGGCCTGACATTTCCTCTGGGGTCATTTCACAGACGCCGATATTAATATCCTCCTCTCTTTTGGATTGGCTATTTGAAGAAGCAAGAGCGCCTGTTGGAATCAGCGGTAATAATGAGAATATTGCACCAGTAATACTCGCCTGTTTCAGAAAAAGTCTTCTTTCATTTTTCATAAAGTGGTTCCTTATATGTTATTTTCCTTATGTATTATTTAATAATATGATTTCATTCAAAGCCAGGTACGAGGTCAATGCAGGCGCTGAATGGCTATTAAACTGAAAAAGGGCAGCCAGCGCAAGTTGGTCATGTATTAAATAATTAGATACATATATTAAATATAGTTTATAGTTTTCACGCTTAATGAAAGTTCCTGTGACTTTATCGTGCATTCTTTCCGGCCTGAAAAAACAGAGGGTTTTTCAGTTCAACCGCTTGAGCCGAACTTAGGGAACCCGGTTAGCTCGCTCCTTATTCCCGCCTATGCCACCAGTCAGATTATCGGCAGAACAATAAACAGCGCCTCATTATCAGCTCGATGGGGGATTTTCGGTGTCCGGGGCCGCTGTACATTTCAGCCAAATGGCAATCACCTTTATCACTAAAATCAGGGTAAAGATTATTTAAAAACAGATAATTATATGGATGTTTTGCAAAGCTGAATACTAAGAACCAGTAAAATATAAGGTTAATTATTTCCGTTTAATGAAGAAAATTCATAACCGCTATCATTTTCCCGGTATTAATCAAAATTTATTAGGGTGTTAATCTTTAGCTACAACATGACGACTGCCTTTTTTCATTAGAGTTAATGGCAGCCATATTATTAGAGTTAATGGAAGTTATATTGATTAGCATCTCTTCGTACCCATTGCTGAACTTAACATATGTATCAAAACATATATATCAAAATGATCACGTTGTAACCGGATCACACTGATGGAAGAGAGGGGTATGAGTAAGATGCTGAAGGATAACTTTACGGCTATTTTTTATCTGATTGTCGTTGCGCATGAGAGAAGTTTCACTCGTGCTGCTGCAAAACTTGGACTCTCGCAATCTGCATTAAGCCATGCCATAAGGAGTCTGGAAGAACGACTGGATATTCGACTACTAGCCAGAACAACCCGCAGCGTGGTGCCCACTGAAGCGGGAGAAATGCTGATTAACAATATCAGCCCACATTTGAATGAAATTGAAAATGATCTCATCACACTGACGGATATGCGGGACCGGATTGCAGGTAATATCCGCATCACTCTGGGAGAACATGCGCTTCAGTCTACAGTGTGGCCATTATTGCAGCCTTTTGTGCGTGAATATCCCGATATTCATGTAGAGCTGTTTATGGACAACAGTATGACCGATATTATCAGCGGTCGTTTTGATGCGGGAGTACGTCTGGGGACGCTGGTAGCTAAAGATATGGTGGCTGTACGTATTGGCCCGGACTGGAGAGTGTGTGTCGTGGGAACGCCGGAATATTTTGCGGCTCACGGTAAACCGGAAACGCCGCTCGATTTGCAGAATCATAACTGTATCAATATTCGGCGGCCTACCTTAGGTGGTTTATATGCCTGGGAATTTTCTAAGGGCGGGCAACGAACGCGGGTACGGGTAAAAGGTCAGTTGACGTTTAATAATCTGGATCTTCGTATAGAAGCGGCTACTTTGGGGCTTGGGCTATCTATTGTTCCTGAAGACTCGGTAGAAAAACAAGTTGCTGAAGGGAAGTTAGTTAAAGTTTTAGAGGATTGGTGTGAACCTTTCCCAGGATATTTTCTTTATTATCCAAGCCGAAAACAACACACATCGGCTTTTGTAAAATTAATTGAGGCATTTCGTTATAAAGGTCAAAGTAAAAACGGCCTGAAAAAAAACTGTCTGGAATATCAAGAAATAGGAACATAGTTTTTATTATAAAGTCACTTATTTGTCCAAAATTATAAATGCACGGATATTAATCTAAAATCCATTTGGTATTTATTAACAAGAGAAGGAAGAATTTGTAATTAAAAAACCTAATGATTTATTTAAGAAAGATTAAGTTTATTAAAGAAGATAATTTAAGAATTAACAAAATGTAAGCCAATACATTTTGTTAGTAGTTCCACACACCAATCACTCATTAATAATGGGAAATTTTTAATATGTTTAATATGAAAACTACACCACGTAAATTAGCAATTTTGTCTGTTTTGATCTCCTCTGCATTATTATCTGAGACAGCAGCAGCTACAGCAAGTTCAAGTGGTACAACGTTTGTACAAGGAGCTGAAAAAAGTTCTGGCGGAACCTCAACAACAGAAGAGGTGTATACGAGAGCTCAGTCAGATATAGAGTTAGGTAAGAAGGCAAATGCGGCAGATGTGTACACGAAAGTTGAAGCAGATGCAGAGTTAACCAAGAAAGCAAATGCGACAGATGTGTACACGAAAGTTGAAGCAGATGCAGAATTAGCCAAGAAAGCAAATGCGGCAGATGTGTACACGAAAGATCAAGCAAATGCAGAATTAATCAAGAAAGCAAATGCGGCAGATGTGTACACTCAGAAACAAGTAAATGAAAAAATAGGAAATGTGAGAGCTGACTTGGAAGGTGCTCTGAAAGATGATGTGAAGAGGAACGTGGAACTATCAGTAGTAAAGGATGTGAAAACTGAGCTGAACAATGGTCTTCAAACTGAATCTAAAGAACGTATTTTAGGAGATAAAGAAACATTAAAGAACGCGAAGGATTATACTGATACGCGTTTCGGTGAACTACAATCATATACAGACCAAAAAGTTAATTATCTCGATAATAAAATTGACCGCATTGAAAAACGAGCTAATGCGGGTGTTGCCAGCGTAGCAGCAATGACCAATATTCCTTATAGCAATAATACCGGATTTAGTCTTGGTTTAGGTTTAGGCCAATATAGAAATGGCAGCGCTGTAGCTTTAGGTATCCAGGATAAATTAAATGAAAATGTCAGCCTCAGATTGTCAACCAGCTGGAATAATTCAGGTAGTCCAGTATTTGGCGCTGGTGTTGGTATAAGCTGGTAAGTTTTCTCTTCTGTTTGCTCTAATATAGAGTCAGTAAAAACATGAAGTAAGTACGCGAAATAGCAGGAGAGGCATTAGCCTCTCCTGATTTTTAACGGACACCGCCCGCAATCAGTTTGACTTGATGAATTTTCGGATAGTATCCAGTGATCTTCTTTTGATGCAGCCACCAGCGCAGGTAATTTGCATCATGGTGATGTGAATTGAATAACAGGCCAACAACACTGCCGCTATGAGCAACATTCAGGCCATAGATCCCAGTTTGTTCAACCAAATCCCGCAGTTGATCAAAACCGGGTTTCGGCAGTATCGCTTGGCTGGCGATGGCGCTTAATGTGCAGGCCTCCCCAAGACGATCATTGTCATGCCATTGGTTCGCTGTACGAAATTGCAGCCATGCCTGGCGGAATAGCGGGGCGTTATTTCGTAATTGTGCGTCATGATCCTGTTGATGGTATGTTTCTGTCGAAATTGTTTGTGAACTTTCCAATAGCAAAATATCAATATCCGGTTGCCAATCGAAAGGAATTTGAGTCCGGGCAGTGAGATGATCAAACAACGTCAATTGTTCGAATATGGTACTGTCAGTGGGTTCCAGTCTGACACAGAGCTGTGCTAACTCTGTACTGGTCAGTGACTTGCCCAATAATCTGGCAGTGGCCTGGGCGGTCGCCGCAATATCGGCTGTGCTGCTGGCCATACCTTTGGCGATTGGAATCGTTGATTGATGTTCAATACGCAAGCCAGCCGTCAATTCAGGTGGTTCCTGCCAGTAATCCAGCAATAAATTTACCATCTGCCGCATACGTGGCCGTTCGTATGGTATCGGGCTTCCTTCACTGACAGAAACATAACTGAACCAATTGATTGGGCAAGAGATTAATTTTTCTCCACCAAACAGCCACCCTTGTATAAGTTCTCCACAGGAAGCGGGGCAAGCGGCTTCAGCCATAAATCAAAACCTGCTGCATGGCTGCGATCAGGCGCTGATTTTCTCCCTCATTGCGCACAGCTATACGATAGTAACGTTCATCTAATCCGGCATAATTTTTACAATGGCGAATTAACAATCGGTGTTTCAGCAAGGTATGCCATAAATCAACGTCAGGCTGATTGCAGCGGAAGAACAGAAAATTAGCCGATGGCGGCCAGACCGTCAGTTCAGGGAAGGTTGACAATTGACTGCATAAATAATGTTGCTGCGATTTCAGCCATTGATGTGTCGCAGAAATATAATCATGCTCATCAAACAAAATCTCACCAACCCGCGCAGCAAAGGCATTAATTGACCACGGTTCACGCCGGTTTTTCATCTCTGCAATCCCCGCTGTATTTCCGCTGACTAAATAGCCTAAACGTAAACCTGGGATGGCAAAAAATTTTGTCATTGAACGCAATACATAAAGATGTTGAGTGACTGCACATTGAGGTATCAATCCCCGCTTATCAGGCAGAAAATCAATAAAGGATTCATCGACAATCAGCGAGATCCCCTGACGCTCGCAATATTCCACCAGCGCTTGTATAAACGGGTTATCCGGCATTAATCCGGTGGGATTATTGGGCGTGGCGATAAAAACACAATCGGGTTTCGTTATCGCAAGCGTATCAAACAGGCGTAAGTCAGGTTGAAACCCGGCTTCTTCTGTTAACGGATAGTCAATAATTTCTGTTCCAATTTGCTGCAAGGCTCGTCGGTATTCAGCAAATCCCGGAATAAGCAGCAAAGCTCGTTTAGGATTGAGATAACGGACGACAGCATAGATCAGTTCTGTTGCGCCATTACCGGCTATTACCTTTGTGCAATCACATTGATGAGCCCTTGCAATTGCCTGATGCAAATGGCGATATTCCACATCCGGGTACTTCTCGATATCGGCAAGACTATTTTTGATCAATGCCTTAACCCGTTCAGGTGCGCCTAACGGATTGATATTAGCACTGAAATCAATCAGGTCATCGGCTGGCAGGCCATATTGTTGGGCAATGCCAATGATATTGCCGCCATGTTCATTCATGATATTGCTTCCTCAGCGCGATTCTCCAATGTAAGGAATAGCTCACCGAGTGTCAGATAAGTCGGTGAGAAGGAAAGTGTTTCCGCTAAATTGACGACATCACCAACCACAATCAGGGCAGGGGCATGTAGCCCTTTTTCTTCCACTTTTGCCGCCAACGTTTCCAGTGTGCCTGTCACACTCTTTTGTTTGGGATGGCTGGCGTACATGATCACTGCCGCAGGGGTTGTAGGGGATTTGCCATAGAGTATTAATTGCTGACAGATCTCCATCAAGCGGGTCATCCCCATTAAAATAATCAATGTTCCTTCCAATTGGGCAAGTATCTCCCAGTTCTGTTGTTCATTGCCTTGAGAGGTATGACCTGTTACAACATGGAAACTTGATGCGTAATTGCGGTGGGTAACAGGGATGCCAGCGTAGGCTAATCCACCAATTGAAGAACTGATCCCCGGCACAATTTCAAATTTAATATCCTGTTGTGCCAATACTTCCGCTTCTTCTCCTCCGCGGCCGAAGACATAAGGATCGCCACCTTTCAGACGGACAACCCGCTTTCCTGCCTGTGCATGTTTTACCAGAATTTGATTAATGTCTTCCTGTGGGATGGGGTGGTAATCATGTTCTTTTCCAACATTGATAATTTCACAGTGATCTGATCTCAGGGCAATAAGTTCAGGATTGACGAGACGGTCATAAACAATGACATCCGCAGATTGAATACAGTGTAATCCTTTGACCGTGATTAAACCTGCATCACCTGGGCCTGCACCCACTAACCACACATAACCTTTATTCATTGGATTACCTCTATGAATTTAAAATCTAAATAATCAAAGAAACAAAAATATATTTCTCATCAAAACAGGGAGGTCGCTCTTTATATTTTTAAAAAGACTCCTTTACTCTGGCCTATGTTTTTTATTCATTATTTTATTAATGATATTTTCTTGTTCTTAAAAAGCTTGTTATATCTGTTTTAATTTTTTCATCATTATTACCTCAATAGGAGATAGGTAAATTTGATTTATATCAATATTCTTATTTTTGAGTATGAATAATTTTCAAGTCGAAATTTGTTATCTATTGAAAATATTTACCCATATAAAAGTCATTTTATCATATTAATGAATTATATTTTTTCTTGTTAAAATAAATGTGATTAAATTCAATATATTATGTATTTTTATCTGTTTTTTTGTTTATTGAGTTATATTATTTTTTATTTTATCTAAACTAAAAAAAGTTTTTAAAAATAAGTAACCATGAACAAGATCACAAAAATAATAAAGGGTGTTTTTATAAAGATGAAAAATGTGTATTTTGAAAATAAATGTATTTTCCTGTTGTGTTCTTGCATGAAACTTGTTTTTTAATCATGGCTTATTTGTTCAGGCGGGAATGAATAGTTGATTTTCAGACTATTTTTTCAGACTATTCATGCAATATTAATTGTTCTGTCTAAAGTGAATTAAAACCCTTTTGTTTGATACATATCAATGATTGAGAATATTAATTGAGGATCCTAATACTCATGCGATTTTAAAACTAATACCATCTTAAAAGCGATACCGTCTTAAAAACGATGCCGACTTAAAAATAAGTCCGATTTTAACACCAATACAGGATTTGAATGTTTTGGGGTAAGCACATGCAACAAAAATATGCTTTTGTCATCGCCGGTACAGGCAGCGGATGTGGTAAGACAACTGTTACGTTGGGCATCATGCGTGCTTTGATGAACCGTTCACTGCGGGTACAGCCGTTCAAAATCGGGCCTGATTATCTGGATGGTGGTTGGCATCGCGCTGTGACAGGGATTGTTTCGCGTAATCTTGATGCTTTTATGCTGCCCGAACCTATCCTGAATGGTTTGTTTAGCCAGGCTATGGCCGATAAAGATGTTGCGGTTATTGAAGGGGTCATGGGGTTATACGATGGCTATGGTACAGACCCCAATTATTGCAGTAGTGCGGCGATGGCAAAACAACTTAACAGTCCGGTGATTTTATTGGTGGATGGTAAAGCGGTTTCTACCTCAATTGCCGCTACCGTGATGGGTTTTCAGCAATTCGACCCGACGGTCAATATTGTGGGAGTGCTGATCAACCGCGTCAATCGGGATAGCCATTTCCAGTTATTAAAACAGGCAATTGAAGGGTATTGCGGTATCCCTGTTTTGGGGCGGCTTCCTGTTATGCCAGAGATTACCCTTCCTTCCCGCCATCTTGGGCTGATCCCTGCACAAAAACAGGGCAAACAGTGTGATGACAAAAATCAGTACGAAGCGTGCTGGTCTCGTCTTGCTCAGCAGATTGAAAACTCGGTGGATTTGGATAAGTTGCTGGCACTAACCCGGCTATCTTCCTTACCAAAAGGAAGTATCGATTCTCTGGTTGATCCCTTAATCGGGCAGGGTTTGACACTGGCTCTGGCAGAAGATGAAGCATTCAATTTCTATTATCCCGATAATTTGTTGTTATTGGAAAAAGCAGGCGTGACTATCAAACGTTTCAGCCCTCTGCATGATCATCAGTTACCTGAATGCCAGATGATCTATCTGGGTGGGGGATACCCTGAAATTTATGCCCGAACCTTATCTTCCAATGACGCCATACATACCGCATTACGTCAGGCGCATCAAAAAGGCATTCCCATTTATGCGGAATGCGGTGGTTTGATGTATCTCGGTGATGCCCTGATTGATGCTGACGGTGTACGGCATAACATGGTGGGCTTGATTGCCGGTGAAAGCCGGATGGGCGATCACCTGAAACGCTTTGGTTACTGCGAAGCCTCTGCACTGCGTGATACGCCTTTAGTTGCGAAGGGAGAGACGCTGCGAGGGCATGAATTCCATTACTCGGATTTTATCACGTCTCAACCGCCTGTTTTTCAATGTGTTAAAGGGGCATCAAAAGAAACACAAAAAAGCTGGCAGGGCGGCTACCAGAACGGCAATACGCTGGCGGGCTATCTGCATATCCATTTTGCCCAACGCCCTGGTTTGCTCCATCGCTGGCTGATGATGGCACGGAGGCTGTTATGACAGTCTTATTGTGGTTTGCCGCTTTTCTTCTGGATATGAAATTGGGTGATCCTCCTCATTGGCCGCATCCCGTGCGTTGGATAGGGCAACTTATCAATCAGACTGAGCAACTTATCCGCCGGTTTTGTCGGTCAGAAACTGGCCTGAAATGGGGTGGCGTACTGTTATGGTTGTTAGTCGTGGGGAGTGTCTGGTTAGCGAGCTATTGGGGTTTGCAGTTGGCCTATGGCGTGACATTTTGGCTAGGGTGGTTAGCTGAAATTTGGCTGATTTATACCGTGTTGGCAGCACGTAGCCTGAGTGATGCCGCAAATGATGTTTATCAAGCTTTATGTCAGGAAAAACAGTGTCAGGAAAAACAGTATCAGGGGGATTTGAATGCCAGCCGTGAACAACTTGCAAAAATTGTCGGCCGGGACACTTCTCAATTGCAAACGCCACAAATCAGCCGTGCCACGATTGAAACTGTAGCAGAAAACAGTGTGGATGGTGTAATTGCACCCTTGTTCTTCTTAATGCTTGGCGGTGCTCCACTTGCTATGGCTTATAAAGCTATCAATACCCTTGATTCAATGGTGGGTTATAAAACACCGCGTTATCGGGCACTGGGAATGTTTTCAGCGCGTATGGATGATGTGGCGAACTGGCTGCCTGCACGTTTGGGCTGGTTACTGCTGGCGATGGCGGCGAAATGGCAGGGTTTAGATTTTCGGCAGGCACTGCATATCGGTTGGCGTGATCGTTATCAACACAGTAGCCCCAATAGTGGCTGGCCGGAAGCAACGGTGGCAGGGGCATTAGGCATCCGTCTTGGCGGGCCGAATGTTTACTTTAATCAGCTTGTCGAAAAGCCGTGGATTGGTGATGCAAGGCGCGAGGTCACTCCTGACGATATTCCACAGTCTGTTCAGATGATGAAGGTGGCATCAGTAATGGCACTCCTGTTGTTTGCGCTGCTGCATAGTTTGGCCAGTGTGACGGTATAAGGAGAGAGCAACATGAACAATTACATCCGACAACCCCAACAGATTGAACGAAATAGCTTTGACATCATCAGCCGGCTTATTGTCGAGTCGCGTCCTGATTATCACTTTGTCGATGCAGATCAAGAAGCTGTGATCAAACGAGTGATCCATACCACCGCTGATTTTGACTGGCTTGATATTCTCTATTTTTCTCCTGATGTTTTGCGCCTTATTCGCGACGGTATATTACGTGGCTGTACGTTATATACCGATACGACAATGGTGCTGTCTGGCATCAATAAAGCCCGGCTGGCACAGTACGGTAGTGAATGCCGTTGTTATGTCAGTGATCCCCGCACCATTCAAATGGCAAAAGCACAGCAAATTACCCGTTCAATGGCGGCAGTCGATCTGGCCCTGCAAGAACCGGGGGAGAAGATTTTTGTCTTTGGCAATGCCCCGACTGCGCTGTTTCGTTTGATGGAACATCCAGTGACCCCAATTGCTGTTGTTGGTGTGCCCGTTGGGTTTGTTGGCGCAGAGGAATCAAAAAATGCCCTTATCAATAGCGGATTAAATTGCCTTGCTGCAAAAGGCCGCAAGGGAGGCAGCAATATCGCCGCCGCTATTATCAACGCCATTCTGTACCGGATGCCGGAGGTAAGGCATGAATGAAGTCAGCGATAAATCGAACGATGATAAACCCGTCGATAACCTCGGAACGATTTGGCACAGAGGGAAACAGTATCGCAAGGGTTACACCACAGGCTCTTGTGCTACAGCCGCCGCACGCGTGGCGGCGTTAATGATTTTGCGTCAGCAGATTATTCATCAGATTTCGATTGTCACGCCTTCTGGTGTCACATTGGCTTTGAATGTCGAGCAGCCTTTGATTGAAGGACAGCAGGCGGTTGCCGCTATCCGCAAAGATGGTGGCGATGATGTGGATGCAACCCACGGTATGTTGATTTTTGCCCGTGTTTCCCTGAATGACAGTGGCGTGATCACGCTGGAGGGTGGTGAAGGTATTGGCAGGGTTACGCGGGTAGGCGTGGGTTTGCCTATTGGTTGGGCGGCTATCAATAAAACCCCACGCCATACCATTGAAGAAGGTGTACGGGAGGCGATCGGGCCGAACCGTGGGGCGGATATCGTCATCTTTGCCCCTGAAGGTGAAGAACGGGCAAAGCAAACCTATAACGACAGATTAGGTATTAAGGGCGGAATTTCGATTATCGGTACGACTGGCATAGTGATGCCGATGTCGGAAGAGAGTTGGAAACGTTCTCTGGCGCTGGAATTAGAGACTAAACGAGCCAGCGGGCTGGATCGCATTATTTTTGTGCCGGGAAATCACGGTGAGCGTTTTGTCAGCCAGCAGTTGGGTATTGATGCTAATTATGTCGTCACAATGAGCAATTTTGTCGGTTATATGTTGCAAGAAGCGGTACGTTTGGAGTTTCGCCATGTCATGCTGGTAGGGCATGTCGGCAAATTGATAAAAATCGCCGCCGGTATTTTCCATACCCACAGCCATATTGCAGATGGACGCATGGAAACGCTGATCGCTAATCTGGCCTTGATGGGAGCCCCTTTCGAACTGGTTCAGGCAGTAGACCAATGTGATACCACCGAAGCAGCGATTGAGTTGATTGCAGAGCAAGGTTGGCAGGCCGTGCATCAACAAATTGCCCGGAAAATCTGTGGTCGTATCGATCAAATGTTGCGTTTCGCCAAAGGCAGGCCACAGTGCGATGCCATTCTGTTCTCCTTTGATAATCAAGTGTTGGGCTGCAATCGGCCTGTAGACGAAATAGTGAAGGATTTTATGGAGGGTTGCTGATGATTACTGTTGTGGGTATTGGCCCAGGTGCCACTGCAAACCAAACGTTAGCTGCGTTAGAGGCTATCAGGCAGGCAGAAGTCTTGGTCGGAGGAAAACGCCATCTTGATGAATTTCCCTATTTTAATGGGGAAACCCGTCGTGTGAATGCTGATGTAGATGGATTAATGCAGTGGCTTGAACAGAATCAGCATCGGCAAATTGTTGTGCTGGCTTCGGGCGATCCGCTCTTTTATGGCATTGGCAAGCGAATTACCGAACATTTTTCTGGGTTACATATTTCTGGACTACATACTGGCGAGCAAAATGCGGGCAGACAAAATATCCGCATAATCTCTGGTATCAGCTCGATCCAATATTTGTGCGCCCAAATTTTGTTAGATATGAACGACATTTACCTCACCAGTAGCCACGGACGCAAACCGAATTTTGACTGGCTGCTTCAACACGAAAAAATCGCCATGGTAACGGATGACATTATTGGTCCCTACCAGATTGCGCAAGAAATTCTGGCGCGAGGACAGCAACGTCGCATGGTGATTGGTAAAAATTTATCCCATGAACATGAGCAAATTATTTGTCTGGCCGCAGGAGAAGTCGTGCAACGCGGCGAGATTAATTATGGACTGAATGTCGTGGTGATTTTAAATGGTGATCCTGATGAAAGATGAACTGTTTTTGCGCGGTCATCGCATCCCAATGACCAAAGAAGTCGTTAGAGTGCTGGCGTTAGAACGACTGGAGCTGGAAAAAGCCGGCCGTTTTATTGATGTTGGTGCGGGTACTGGCAGCGTCAGTATTGAAGCGGCATTGCGCTATCCCGCATTGGATATCCTCGCCATTGAACGCAAAGAAGAGGCCCTGTCACTCCTTGCTGAAAATATTCAGCATTTTGGCTGCCATAGGATCTGCATCCAGTCTGGAGTTGCCCCTGTGCCATTGGACAACATTGCGGATGCTATTTTCATTGGCGGAACGGGAGGACATCTGACTGAAATCATTGATTGGGCGTTACTGCACCTGAATTCCGGAGGACGTTTGGTAATGACTTTTATCCTGCTGGAAAACTTCACGCAAGCATTGTCGCATCTGAAATCTTGTCGGGTGACAGCGCTGGATGGGCGTGAAATTCAGGTGGGAGAACTGACGGCATTAGGGCAAGGACATTATTTCAAACCTAATAATCCCACTTATATGTTGTCCTGTCAGAAAGACTTTGCGCAAGCGCAAGAGGGATTGGCAAAAGGAGCAGGACAATGACTGAACATATGAATAGCGCCAGTTTTGATTCCGGTAAAGTCTGGTTTGTTGGTGCAGGGCCGGGAGATAAGAGTCTGATTACACTGAAAGGTTATCAATTATTACGTCAGGCTCAAGTGGTGATTTATGCCGGTTCGCTGATTAATCGGGAATTACTGGAGTATTGCCGTGCAGATGCCGAATGCCATGACAGCGCGAAACTGACGTTATCGGAAATCACGGCGTTAATGGTGAATGGCGTGAAAGCGGGAAAATTGGTGGTTCGCCTGCAAACGGGAGATTTGTCACTGTTTGGTTCCATCCGTGAACAGGCGGAAGAACTGGCAAATCATACTATTGGTTTTGTCTCTGTGCCCGGCGTGAGCTCATTTCTTGGCGCTGCTGCGCAATTGGGAGTGGAATACACCGTGCCCGAAGTCGCACAAAGTTTGATTATCACTCGGATGGAGGGCAGAACCCCGATGCCGCCACGGGAAACGCTGGAATCCTTCGCCGCTCATCAGACTTCAATGGCGATCTTCCTGTCGGTACAGAACATTACAAAGGTTGTTGCGCGCTTGATTCAGGGCGGATATGCGCAGGAAACCCCGGTTGCCGTGGTTTACAAAGCAACCTGGCCAGACTGTCAGATTGTGCGGGGGACATTGGAGACGATAGATGAACAGGTACGTAGCGCCGGCATTCGTAAAACGGCCTTGATTCTGGTAGGGGCTTTTCTTGGAGAAGAGTATCACTATTCGAAACTGTACGATGCGAGGTTCAGCCATGAATACCGTAGCGCCTGACACAATGCCTGACCTAATGACAAGGCCACTTAACTCTATGTCACCTGACAAAGAATATGCCTTGTTTTGCCTGACAGAAGGTGGCATCGCGTTAGCTCGTCGTCTGCAATCCCATTTAGCAATGGATTGTTTCACTTCCCCTGAACTGGTGAATGCAGATAGCAGATTTATCGCGTTTGAAGGCGGTTTTGCCAGTACAGTACGTAAAGTTTTCACTCAATATGACGCGTTGATCATGATTGGCGCGACGGGGATCGCCATTCGGGTTATCGCTCCCTTACTCAAGGATAAAATGACCGATCCGGCAGTTGTCGTGCTGGATGAGAAAGGCCAGTTTGCCATCAGCTTATTATCGGGACATATGGGAGGTGCGAATAAACTGGCACAACAGATTGCAGATATCCTTGACGGGCAGGCGGTGATTACCACTGCAACAGATGTCAATCAGGTCGCAGCACTGGATCTGTTATCGCAACAAATTGATGGAAAAATGGAGAATTTCCGTGCCAATGTCAAAGCCGTTAATCAAATGCTGGTCAATGGCAAGCGGGTAGGAATTTGGTGGCATCCCAATTTGCACGATGAAAAAAAACGCTATGACACACGCGGGTTCATTCCGGTTGACGCTCTGGAGGATCGGCCTGAGCTGGACGCTCTGGTCTACGTCAGTTATGAACGGACAAATCTGGCGCTGGCAATCCCCACTTTTAAATTAATTCCTCGTCGTATCGTTGCAGGAATCGGTTGCCGACGAGGAGTTGAAGCTGAACGGCTCACCGCATTATTGGAACGCCATCTGCTGGAACATAACCTTGAACCTTTGGCATTAAAAGCCGTCGGCAGTATCGAACTGAAAAAAAACGAACCTGCGCTCATCCAATTGGCCCAAGAGCGTCAGATTCCATTCCAAACCTTTTCTGTTAATCAGCTTGCCGAGTGTGAACAAACATTCCCGGTTTCTGAGTTTGTCCGCAAAACGGTAGGCATAGGCTGTGTCTCCCAACCTGTGGCCTGGTCAATGAGCCAGGGTCATCTGGTTGGCCATACCCTGCGTGAGCAGGGCGTCACCATCACATTAGGAGTATTGCATCTATGTTAACTGTCATTGGAATTGGTCCCGGCAGCGAAGCCATGATGACGCAGGAAGCAATTGCTGCATTGAAAGCGGCTGATATCGTGGTCGGTTACAAAACCTACACCCATTTGGTGAAGCCACTGGTAGGCGATAAAGAAATTATCAAAACTGGCATGTGTAAAGAGATTGAACGCTGTCAGACCGCCATTGAGCTGGCCGAACAGGGTAAAAACGTGGCGGTGGTTTGTAGCGGTGATGCGGGTATTTATGGCATGGCTGGTTTGATTCTGGAGTTGGTCAGCCAGCAAAAGCGCAATGTCGAAGTCAGGCTGGTAGCAGGAGTGACGGCAAGTACCGCTTGTGCTGCTTTGCTTGGTGCGCCGCTGATGCATGACTTTTGTCATATCAGCCTGAGCGATCTGCTGACACCGTGGGAATTGATCGAGAAACGGGTACGGGCGGCGGCAGAGGCTGATTTTGTGGTCTGTTTTTATAATCCGCGCAGCCGTGGACGGGAAGAACATCTGGCACGGGCATTTTCTTTGATGGCTCCGTGGAAATCGGCAGAAACCCCCGTGGGTGTGGTGAAAGCGGCGGGACGTAAACATGAAGATAAATGGCTGACAACTTTTGGTTCAATGGATTTTTCCCGTGTTGATATGCGCAGCCTGGTGATAGTGGGCAATCAGTCAACTTATATACGTGATGGGCTAATGATCACGCCGAGAGGGTACAAGTTATGAAACGGCCACTGATCCAAATTTTTGGCGGCACAAGTGATGCCCGCCAGATTTGCGTGATGATGGATACTGTCGGCATAGATTATTGCCTGTCGGTGGCGACACCCGCCGGGGCACAGCAGGCGACGGGGATTCGTGGTGAAATTGTTACCGGCAGGATGGAAGCTGAGTCGATGGTTGAGTATCTGCAACAGCGCGGGATAAAAAGGGTCATTGATGCATCTCATCCTTACGCCGAACGGTTAAGTCAAAACATTGTTAGCGCCTGCCAAAAGTTGGGACTCCCTCTTATTCGTTATATCCGTCCCAGTGATATTGATGCGGTTGCACATCCTCTCATCTACAAAGTGGCAACTATTGAGCAAGCCTGCAAAGTCGCGGTCAATCTGGGAACGCGTATTTTGCTGACAACGGGCAGTAAACAATTGGCTGATTATGTGACTCACCTGAAAGGAAAAACGGTATTGGCCCGTGTCTTGCCGACAGCAGACGTTTTGGCAATGTGTGAATCTTGTGGTTTATCGGTCGATCAGATCTTTGCCCTGAAAGGCCCATTCAGTGCCGATTTTAACCGCTCATTTTACCAATTTTGTCAGGCAGAAGTCGTGATAACCAAAGAATCTGGTGATCAGGGTGGTTTCATGGAGAAGGTGGAACCATGTCTTTCTCTCGGTCTGCCCTGCATTGTGCTCTGTCGTCCAAAGCAGCAATTTGAAGGTGAGGGGATCACGCAAGCCAATGGATTGGAAGAAATGGGGCAATTATTGGCGAATTTTCCCATGTAAGTAGCGCTATGTATCAATAGAGCTATGTATTAATAGACCTATGTGTCAATAAACCAATAAGGAAAAGCGAGATGAAAAAGGCATTATTGGTGATAAGTTTCGGAACCAGTTATCCCGAAACGTTGAAAAACAACATTGAAGCCTGTGAGCAACAGTTGGCATCAGTGTTTCCAGACAGGGATCTATTTCGGGCATTTACCTCTGGCATGATCATTCGAAAATTACGCCAGCGCGATAGCATTTATATTGATACTCCCCATGATGCACTGACCAGATTGCATCACGCAGGTTATAACGATGTTGCTGTTCAATGCCTGCATATCATTAATGGTGATGAGTATGAAAAAGTGCTGCGTGAAGTTGAAAAATTTCGCCCTCGTTTTAAGCGATTAGTCTTGGGCACGCCGTTACTCAGCCATTTTGATGACTACCTGCAATTGATGCAGGCATTGCGTCATCAGCTTCCTTTACTGGCAGAGAATGAATGTGTCGTCTTTATGGGGCACGGTACAGAACACCATGCTTTTTCTGCCTACGCCTGTCTTGATCACCTGATGAACCATTACCATTTTCCGGCACGGGTTGGCGCGGTTGAAAGCTATCCCGAACTTCCTTTGGTTATAAAAGGATTAAAAGAGCAAAGAATCCGTAAGGTTTATTTGATGCCATTGATGTTGGTGGCAGGCGATCATGCCATCAATGATATGGCTTCAGATGAAGAGGACTCCTGGAAATCACAGTTGGAGAAATCAGGAATAATCGCTGTTCCCCGGTTACAGGGATTGGGAGAAAACCCGATGATTCGGCAGATGTTTGTCGATCACCTTGCTGACGCACTAAGTGATCAGGAGAAAGCCTTATGAACGAACAAGTAAAAGATAAACAAGCAACAGCAGGAAAACTGTATGTTATGGGCGTTGGTCCCGGTGCCAGTGATCTGGTCACTGTACGGGCAGTACGTATTCTTTCTGAACTGGATGTGATTTATACCCCAACGGGAAAGAAAGGAGCCAAAAGTCTGGCTCACTCCATTATTGAAGAATACCTTTCGCCGAAAACCGAAGTTTTCACTTATCACTTTTTAATGAAAGCGGACATGGCAGCAAAAAAAGCGGTGTGGGATGAAGTCGCACAGGCTTTAAAAGAGGAAGTGGCGAATGGCAGAAAAGTCGGTTTTATCACGTTGGGTGATCCGATGCTGTTTAGTACATGGGTATTTCTGTTGCAGCGGCTGGTATCGGAACAAATGAACTCTCCTGCATGGACAGCACCACCGTGGCTGGAAATAGTACCGGGTATCAGCTCATTTTCTGCTATTGCCGCAGCCAGCATGATGCCTCTGGCAATGGAAGATCAAACATTAGCGGTTATTTCCTGTACCGCTTCTGAAACAGTTCTGGAGCAAGCATTGCTCAATCACGATTGCCTTGTCCTGATGAAAGTCTATTCACGTTTTCCCCTGATCCGTGATTTGTTACAACGTCACAACCTCTTGGAACATGCACTGATGATGGCTGATGCCACTTTGCCGACTGAACAATGTTGGCACGATCTCACCACATTGTCTCTCAGTGAAAAAGAATGCAGGCAAGAATTATCTTATTTTTCAACAATTTTGATTAATAAAAACTGGCAATTATCGAGGTGAGTTATGCAACAGAAACTGACGAGATTTTCGTTAATTGGCGTAATTATCGCACTGTTTTTGGTGATGGCACCGCAAGAAGTTTTCGCGATGCATGTCATGGAGGGTTTTTTACCTCCAATGTGGGCTGTGGCATGGTGGCTGGCTTTTCTGCCTTTTCTGGCGGCAGGGTTGGTAAGGTTACGTCACATTGTCCAAGAGGAGAGTAACCAGAAAGTTTTGCTGGCACTGTGTGGTGCCTTTATTTTTGTCCTTTCTGCCTTAAAAATTCCTTCTGTTACCGGAAGTTGTTCACATCCAACTGGTGTGGCATTAGCAGTGATTTTGTTCGGCCCTTCCGTTGTGGCAGTACTTGGCGCAATTGTGCTGCTGTTTCAGGCTTTATTACTGGCGCACGGTGGTATCACCACATTAGGCGCTAACGGGATGTCGATGGCGGTGATTGGTCCATTGGTAGGATATTTGATATGGCGTTTCTCCTGCAAAATGGGAGTGCGCAAAGATGTTGGCGTCTTTTTCTGTGCCTTTGTTGCCGATATTGTCACTTATGCCGTCACTTCCATTCAGTTAGGCGTCGCTTTCCCTGATCCACAACTGGGCATGGGAACGGCAATCCTTAAATTCATGGGCATTTTCTGTATGACTCAACTTCCTATCGCAGTGGCTGAAGGGTTACTGACCGTACTGATTTATGACCAACTCGTAAAAAGACAATTAATTCAGGCTCGTAGTTTCTAGATACCGTCAATGAGCAGGAGTGTGGAAAATGAAAAAAACATTGATATTACTGGCCCTTGTTGCTGCATTGTGCATTATCCCATTTTTTATTGAACATGGAGGAGAGTTCGGCGGGGCAGATGGTCAGGCAGAAGCCCAAATCATGGAAATAGCACCAGATTATACACCGTGGTTTAAATCCTTATACAAACCTGCCAGTGGCGAAATTGAAAGCCTGCTGTTTACCTTGCAGGGAAGTTTGGGTACAGCCGTGATTTTCTACATTTTTGGCTATTATCACCGTAAACGGAAAGAACATGATCGGAATAGATAAACTCAGCTACCAGAGTCGTTGGTGTGATAAAGATCCCAGGGCGAAATTCGCCCTGTATCTCCTGTTTATGACTTTGGCGATGGTACTTTCTCCGCGATGGCAAGCTCTATTGTTGATTGGTCTTGCCTTATTGACTTGCTATCTGCTGCGGATCAGTTTGCTGCGTTACCTGAAATGGCTGTTAATCCCCATCGGATTTCTGGTATTTGGCTTAGTTGCCATAGTGTTATCCGCAGGCACTCAGCCGGAAAGTTTGCTATGGGGATTCCGAGTCGGTCAATACTGGCTCGGTATTGATCCGCAAGGCATTCAGATAGCTAACCAAACTCTCTGGCGTAGCCTTGCTGCGTTATCTGCAACATTTTGGTTCATGATGAACATGCCCTTTGAACAGATGATCAAGTTACTTAAATTTTGCCGCGTTCCTCATCTGCTGATTGAACAAATCCTTCTGACGTGGCGTTTTATTTTTATCTTTTTAGAGGAAGCGGTAGCGATTCATCATGCGCAATCACTGCGGTTCGGTTATCGCTCTTTACGGACAAGTTACCGATCACTGGCAATGTTGATCAGCATGTTGTTTGCGCGGGTGATGAGTCGTTATCAGCAAATGAGTGTGGCATTGGAACTCAAGTTATATCAGGGTGATTTTCATTTATGAATGATGTACATGAATTGAAGGTATAAGAGGTTATAGGAACATAGGATGAAAGTTGGAAAACATGGATAGAAAAAACAGGAGGGGACAATATGTTAGAAACTCGGACACTGTATTTCAGTTATCAGGATGAACCCATATTGAAAGGTTTGACACTTGATTTTAATTGCCACCAAGTCACGGGAATTATCGGGGCGAATGGTTGTGGTAAGTCAACCTTACTAATGAATCTTTCCGGCATCTTGCGTCCACAAAAAGGGGCGGTCTGGTGGAATAATGCCCCTTTGGATTACAGCAAAAAAGGGTTGATGGACTTGCGCCAGCGGGTTGTCACCGTGTTTCAGGACCCTGACCAACAAATCTTTTATACCGATATCGAAAGCGATCTTGCTTTTAGTTTACGTAACCTGGGTATTAATGAAACTGAGATACAGCGCAGAATTGAAGATGCGCTGACACGAGTAGATGCGCATACTTTTCGCAATAAACCGATTCAATATTTGAGTTTTGGTCAGAAAAAACGCGTGGCCATTGCAGGGGCGCTGGTCATGGAGTTTGATTACTTGTTGCTGGATGAACCAACGGCGGGACTTGATCCCGCTGGTCGTCAGCAAATGTTAGATATTATCAATACGATTGCTGCTGAGGGAAAACGGATCATTATTTCCAGTCACGACATAGACTTAATCTACCAGATTTGTGATGGTTTATATGTGCTGGCAAATGGGGAGATGATCAGTTCCGGCAAGCCTGAGACAGTATTACTACAAAAAACACAGCTTGAACAAGCGGGTTTGGCACAACCGTGGCTGGTAAAAGTACACACTGAAGGCGGATTACCTCTGTGCAAAACAGAGCAAGAACTTTTCTCTATTACTGCAAATACTGCGAAGTAATACTGTCAAAGACCCATTACTCACGGAACAAACCACCGTAGAAGAGTCACCTTAGAATAAGGGAGAAAACAGAATGACATTATCGCTGATGGTTCAGGGAACAGCATCTGATGTAGGCAAAAGTGTGCTGGTAGCAGGATTTTGCCGGATATTTTCACAGGATGGTTATCGTTGTGCTCCCTTTAAATCCCAGAATATGGCGCTTAATTCCGGGATTACCGCAGATGGAAAAGAGATGGGACGAGCGCAGATATTTCAGGCGGAAGCAGCCGGGATTGCACCGGATGTGCGTATGAATCCTGTATTGCTGAAACCCACCAGCGATCGCAAGGCTCAGGTGATTTTTATGGGGAAAGTCATGTGCAGCATGAACGCGGTGGAATATCACGAGCATAAACCCCAATTGCTTCAGCAGATTTTGATGGCGTATAACGGGTTAGCAGCAGAAACGGATATCATCGTGTTAGAAGGCGCGGGTAGTCCGGCAGAGATCAATCTGCGTGATCGCGATATCGTCAATATGGGCATGGCCGAATTAGTGGATACCCCTGTCATTTTGGTGGCAGATATTGATCGCGGCGGTGTATTCGCATCCATCTACGGCACATTAGCTTTGCTTAAACCCGAAGAAAAAGCCCGCATTAAGGGTGTCATCATCAATAAATTTCGTGGTGATATCTCTTTGTTGCAATCAGGAATTGAGCAGATTGAAGCCTTAACACAAGTACCAATATTGGGGGTATTGCCGTGGCTGGAGCTTGATCTGGAAGATGAAGACAGCGTTGCTTTGCAGGTGGGTAAATATGACCAACAGAAGCGAAAGACAGCAGATTGTCTGGATATTGTTGTCATTCAATACCCTCATATTGCTAATTTCACCGATTTCAATGCTCTGGCGGCTCAACCGGATGTGTATTTACACTATGTCTCCGAGCCTTCTGAACTTCAGGACGCCGATCTCATTATTCTGCCCGGTAGCAAGAATACGTTAGGAGATTTGGCATGGTTGAAAACTCAGGGCTTTGAGCAGGCAATGATCACAGCGCGGCAGAAAAATGTGCCGATTATCGGGATCTGCGGTGGTTATCAAATGTTGGGTAAGCAGATTGTGGATGGAGTGGAATCCGGCTTAATTCAAATGGCAGGTTTAGGTTTATTGGATACTGAAACAGAATTTAGTAGCGAAAAACAGACCGCGCAGGTCAGGGGAGTCGTGTTACCTGTGTTATCAGGTATGCTGAAATTATGCAGCGAACAACCTATTGTGGGTTATGAGATCCATATGGGAACTACCCGGCTTGGTAAGCAGGCAATGCCTTTCGCCAAAATGCATTTACATAATGGTGAAGAAAAAACATGGTTTGACGGAGCTATTGCACAAGATGGTTTGGTAATGGGAAGTTACCTGCATGGTTTATTTGATCAAAACACGTTTACCCGACCGTTATTAAATCAATTGCGTATCAGAAAAGGTTACGCTCCACTGGAAAATATGGCTTTTAATTACCGCCAATACAAAGAAAAACAATTTAATATATTGGCTGCCAGTATGCGCGAGCATCTGGATATTGCGCGGATTTACCAGTTAATGCATGGACACAAATCCAGTGAAGTCATGCCATGATATTTGAAAGCAATAGACGTTGAAGGAAGTAAACGTTGACAGCACTAGACAAAATCAATAAGGAGAGAATAATCAGATGCGATTGTTTCTTGTTCGACATGGTCAGACACGAGCCAATATTGATAATGTCTTTTGTGGTAAAACTGATTTACCTTTGACTGAAATTGGGATACAGCAGGGACAGCAAGTCGCTGATGCACTGAAAAACATCACTTTTCACGCTATCCACTGTAGTGAAATGCAGAGGGCACAACAAACCGCCCAAATTATTACGCAATCAAATAGATCTGAATTAACCATACAAAGTGAGCACCGTCTTAATGAGTTAGACTTTGGGGCCTGGGAACTGCGCCATCACACTGATATTGCCAATGAAGAGCCACAGGCTTGGTTACATTGGTTGGCAGATTGGCAAAATGGTTGTCCAACCGAGGGAGAGCCATTCCGGCATTTTTCAGCGCGGGTAGAGGAATATACTGAAGATCTGCATTCTGCTATTTCTTGTTCTGATACTGCCCGGAAAAATCAACTCATAGTTGCCCATCAAGGGGTTTTAGGTTTGATGATAACCAAGTTACTCAAACTACCCGTCACTGCTATGTGGTCTTTTCCCTTCCAGCAAGGGGCTTACAGTGTCGTCAATAACTATGCAGGATTTGCCACTTTGCAAGCATTTAATGCCCGGACAGAATGTTGGCTGGATAAACATAACGCGACAAACATTGACTGAACTTGAGTGTTGTATAGAGACAAAACTGATTGATTGGTCGGATACAGGTATAATAGGTTAGTTATGGATTGCCTATTTTCCCGCGAGAGTATCGCCTTGAACAACCGACAAAACAGAGAGACGGATTGTGGCAAAGAAAGCAAAAAAGCCTCACCATGATGCGTTATTCAAACATTTTTTAACGCAGCCTGATACGGCCAAGGAATTTTTATCCCTGTATCTGCCCGAAGAGCTTCGCTCATTGTGCGATTTAACCACCCTGAAACTAGAGTCCGGCAGCTTTGTGGACCGTCAGTTACGTCAATTACACAGCGATGTGCTGTATTCAGTTGAGACAACACAGGGAGAAGGGTACATTTACTGTTTGATTGAACATCAGTCCACGCCTGACCCGTTGATGGCCTGGCGGTTAATGTATTATGCGATGTCAGCCATGGCGACCCATCTGAAAAAAGGCCATACAACACTGCCGTTGGTCATCCCTTTGCTGTTTTATCACGGTGAAATTCGACCATATCCTTACTCAAATCGATGGCTGGACTGCTTTGCGCTCCCGGAACAGGCGGCCCGTTTATACCATCAGTCATTTCCATTGGTGGATGTCAGTGTGCTCAGTGATGAAGAGATCCTGTCGCACAAAAGCATTGCATTGCTGGAACTGGTGCAAAAGCATATCCGCTGCCGGGATATGCTGGAATGGGTCCCCCATTTGGTGGCCCTGCTAAATGCGGGGTATAATAGCGACGAACAGCGTAATATTGTGTTAAGCTATATTTTACTGAATGGACATACGCTGAATCTTTCACAATTTGTCCATCAACTGATTGAACAATCCCCGGAGCATAAAACAATGTTGATGACCATTGCAGAAGAGCTTGAACAAAAAGGGCGCGAGCAGGGCAGGACAGAAGGCAGAGCGGAAGGCCGGGAGGAAGGCAAACTGGAAACAGCCCGCGCATTATTACGGCATGGTGTCAGCCTGGACATTATTGTCACCAGTACCGGACTGAGCCGGGATAAAATTGAAGCGTTAAAACATTAAATTAATCTCTTCTTTCACAACAAAATGCCGACCTTGAAGATCGGCATTTTTGTTCTTATGACAGCGATATCTGCTCTTTGGATAGGCATCACGTCACCAAGGGATATTACGCCCAACAATTATTAACCAATTTTTAACAAATCATCACTTATTATTCACATCGATATTTTCTGAGTGTAATTTATTCAAAGTGGGAGACCAGAGAAACCATTTATAAATGAATAACAGTATACTTAGTGAGGTTATTAATGAAAAAGGTCAATATATTAATCACCATATTAGGTGCCTTGGGATTGATAACACAGGCTCAAGCAAAAGTTGGATATGGTATAAGCCAAACAGAAACTACACCACATCTTATACTCGGAGAGAAAAATAATGATCCCGCCATTGGTATCTCTCTCCCCATCGTGAAAGATAAACTTTTCACCGCATCTGAACTAAAAAGCATGGCCAAACGTGACAATAATGGCATCTATGATTTCAAACTGAAGGGTTTTCTCAATATCGAGAATCAATATATTGATGTTGCTCAAGTTCCCAATGCGGAAGTTTACTTCGGTGAATGGGCACAAAAAACGCCAGATAAATCAGATAAGACTCACACTGTTTTTTATACAGGTAAAGATGTTACAACCAATATGCCAAAAGGCGGTACGGCAACCTATATGGTGAAAGGCCTGAGCCAATATAATGGTCATAACCTTCTCTCCGGTCGGCTAGTCGCTGATTTTGATACTCAAAAACTGAATGGCTCACTCAGCAATAATTCACTCAATATAGGTATTGATGCCAATATCAATCAAGATGCCGGATTTTCAGGCAAAGCCACAGCCAATGGAAATATTAATGGTGTCACCGATGGAAAATTCTACGGTGATTCTGCCTCTGCTTTAGCGGGGTATGCCAAATTTGATAGCGACAGAAGTAAAGACACTGCTTTTGGCGGTAACAAACAGTAGCTGCTAATTTCACAAAGATAACAGTGCCATTTTGACACTGTTATCTTCTTCTTTTCTTCATCTTCTGCCTTATTTATTACGGCCTTGTATCACTATTTCTGCTCAGAAGATGGATTTTGCAAGCGGGTTCCCCCTATGACTGGCAAGAGAAACGTGCCTGTATTACTTATGTCACTACTGACATCATGTCTTTTTTCAACAGGCTACGCCAATGATATATCAAATGCGATTTCGCCAATTGTTTTTTGTAAATCGATAAAGATTCATGGGCAAAAATTTAAGGTTGAAAATAATCTTAAAGATATCGGTCAAGCCCTGTACCTTGCCATTAATTATCAGCAATGGTCAGATGTAAGATGCTTTTTGTCGGCTTACCAAAAATTGCCGGGACATGATGTTATATTGGTCAATTTTGCCCAAGGTGGTCTGGCACGTCGTGAGGGAAATTTAACTCTCGCTGCTTCCCTCTATCAAAAAATCCTGCGTCAAAAACCGGATTTCACCCGCATCAAATTGGAATTGGCCCGTGTCTATTTTGAGGATCACAAAAATCGGGAAGCTAAACAGTTAATGGTTGAATTAAGTAAACAGCATCAACTACCTAAAATTGTTTTGAAAAATATCGACGGTTATATAAAAGCAATAACTCAAAGAAACCGCTGGCACAGTTCATTTTCACTCAGTTACGTCTATGACGATAATGTAAATATGTCTCCAAATACGAAACCAGACTGCCTGCTTGCCTTAAAAGGAGAATGTAAAATTGAACGGGATATACCAAAAGCGATCAAAGAATGGGGAAGTGCTTATCATGTTACATTAAACCGGCGTTACCAGCTTGTTGGTCACCACGGCATTTTTGGTCGTGGAATGATTGATGGTGAGGTCTATCCTCATTACCATAGCGGAAACGAAAACACGTTTTTGCTGGTCAGTGGCTACAACTTTAAAAGCAGGAATCATAACTTATCTTTTGCTCCCTTATTTGAATATAAACAACAAGCCGGGATTACCGAATACCATGCTGTCGCTGCGAAAATAGAATGGCAATGGGCTATCTCTGATCAAACCTTCCTCAGCGCTGAATTTGAACATAAGTGGCTCAATTATCAGCCGCTTTATCATTGGAAAAACGGCGAACTTTCCTCATCTTATTTCAATCTCTCTCATGCTATCAGCAACGGTTTTATTCTGTTTGGCGGCACTGGCTGGAGCCATCGAAACAATCAACAACCCGCAGCTCGCTATCAACAATGGGGAGTTACTGCGGGGATAGCCGGGACACTTTATTCCGGTATTGATGGCTCGCTGTTTGCCACATTGAAAACGCAACATTTTGGCGCCTACAGCGCATTACTGGGTGCCAAACGTCAAGATAATGAACAGATCTATACCGCTTCCATTAGATTTACTGCCAGCAAAATCTTGGGGATGACACCTTCTGTCACTTTCCGCCACTTGCACAATCGTAGCAATGTAAGCTGGCAATACAGTTACGATAAAAACGAAGTACAAATACAGCTAGAAAAATATTTTTAGTCGAAACGATGGACTTAGCCTTTAAGTTCCCTGGCACACTGGCCGGAGCCATTGAAATGATGCAAAACGGATGTTATGGCGTTCGCGATAGATCTCATTATCTCTTGTGTGATTAGAGATCAACGCGGTATCGCCGAATTCGGTCACTCGTTGTATCAGGCGATCTTCGGTACGCGTTGCCGTAATAGTATTTGCAACCGAATTTGCATTACAAAACAAGCGATAAACAACCCGGAGCACATTCCCCACCATACGCCAGTGGGGCCCAGTAAATACTGAGATAGCCACCATGCGATGGGTAATCCAATTCCCCAATAACTTATTCCAGAAATAATCACAGAGGCTTGTGCATCTTGAAATAGTCAATGATGACCATAATAGGATTAGGATATTTCCAATCCAGGATAAATTACCCACTTTATGCCAGTTTCCAGCACCTGAGGCTTGCCCCACACGCATAGAAACCGCATACATTAAGCCCAATGGCACAGTGAAGCTAATTGCATGAGACTTTGGTGAGCGCTAACGTGATAGCATCTAAGGCTCCCATTAGCCAGGCACAGCCATTAAACAAACTATTTTCCAGACCAAGAGTTCCCGCTGTTGGTATATCGATTTTAAGTAGCTCAAGCATGGAGGCTAAGTCTCTGCGGGTTAATTGGCTAAAGATAGGATAGCGTTTGTAATTGGGATGCAGAAATGCTTTGCATTTGTGCATGGTGCCGCTGTCAGTAACCAGACACCGTACTTGCGCATCATTCAGGATGAGATTGATTCTCTCTGCTGGATAATCATTATCAATAGGAACGTACTTCTACGACTCTTTCAAACGGAATATCCTGATGTTCATAAGCATCCAGCGTATTGTTTTTAACGATTTCTAAAAAGTCGTTGAACGGCATCTCAGGAGTACATTGGCTGCGGATAGCGACAGTGTTAACAAACAAGCCAATGGTCTTTTCAATGCCTTGATAATGTCGGTTAGCGATAGGAACGCCGACAACAAGATCTTCTTGAGTCGTCAGACGGAACAACAGAGCCTTATAGGCGGTAAGCAGCATCATGAATAGAGTCGTACCGCTCTGTTCGCCTAATTTGCGTAGTTGCACATACGTTTCGTAAGGTATCCGGGAGTTGTGTATTTTTCCGTGATAGCCTAGTTGTGCTGGACGCGCATAGTCTGTTGGCAAAGCTAAATGTTCAGCAAATGCCCTAAA
>NZ_CAWMEB010000438.1:0-954 GCF_963866145.1 Xenorhabdus sp. NBAII XenSa04 | reverse complement strand
TTACTTGCATTCACATAATAAGTGCAACACCGTTATAAACGAAGTAAATGAGTTGATATTCCTTTAAATAATTCATTCGGTGTTTTGTAATTCCTCGTTTTACGAGGACGATTATTTAATCGGTTTGCCACAAGATTCACCTCTCGCTCTGATACCTGATTAAAATCAGTTCCCTTTGGGAAGTAATCTCTGATTAATCCATTTGTGTTCTCATTGATTCCTCTTTCCCAAGGGGAATACGGGTGAGCAAAATAAATTTTTGCCTCTAAATTTTTACTGATAAGGGCATGCTCAGCAAACTCCAATCCGTTATCAAAGGTCATTGTTTTAACTTTGTTTTTTATCCCAGATAAGTGTCTTGTTGCCGCTTTTGCAACGCCTTTTGCTGTTTTATCTTCCAGTTTAATGATGAAAGTAAATAGCGATTTTCGTTCAACTAAGGTCAATAATGCACTTTTATGATCTTTGCCAACTATCGTATCGCCTTCCCAATCACCAATACGTTGCTTTTTATCAACACATTTTGGGCGTTTTTCAATACTGACTCTGTTTTTAATTTTTCCTCGGTGTTCATGACTTCCATAACGTTTACGATACGGTTTTTTAGCTATTCTGAGATGCTGGTATAAGTCACCACCATTCAGTTTATCTTTATAAATCAACCTATAAACTGTTTCATGATGCAAAGAGATGATATTTTCTCTTTTGAGATAACCGACGGTTTGTTCAGGACTCAAATCTTGCCAAGTTAACTGTTTAATCAATTTGACGATCATAGGTGTCACTTTGACAGCTTTTATCGCGGTATGGCGGCGCTCTGAGGCTTTAAGTTGAGCCTGTCTAGGGCAGTATTTCTCGTCTTCCTGATTTCGTCTCAATTCCCGGCTAATTGTTGATGGAGCTCGATTAAGCGATGTTGCGATAAAGCGTTGTGTAAAACCGGCTTCTTTTAAA